>DAOWML010000072.1 GCA_030643125.1 Bacteroidales bacterium | reverse complement strand
ATTCATAATTTTTGTGTTATATTTAAAATATTATTTGGGAATTTAAATATTTTTTATGATTTAATAAATTTGTTCTGTAAAAATAGATTATTTATGAGAATAGCTAAAGTAGTATTAAGTTTTATATTTTTTATTTTAATTACGATCCATCAGGTAGATGCTCAGGAAAATAAAAACATTAAAAATAAATCAAAAGAAGAAACAAAAGAATCATATTTATTTTGGGGTGGATCATTATGGTTGGGTTTCGGAACATATACTTATGTTGATGTAAATGTAGTATTTGGAACACAACTAACTGAAAGATTGAGCTTGGGATTAAGTGGAAAATATCAATATTACAATGATAAAAGATCAATATATGGCAATTTTGAAACAAGTGTATATGGTGGTAGTGTTTTTTCTCAATTTGCCGTTGTTAAAGATTTTAGAAATTTTATTAAAGTAAAAGGGCATAGTGGAATAATTGCACATGTCGAATATGAATTTTTAAATACAGAATATAATTACTTATATTTTAATGATCCTGATATAAATTACGATAGATATTGGTTACACAATATACTTATAGGAGGAGGATATTTTCAACAAATAGGGCGAGGGTCAAAATCATATATTTTATTATTGTGGAATGTAAATGAAACAGGAAATAATTCATATACCTATCCTCAATTGAGAATAGGATTTTCCATTGCAATTTAAGATCAAACACCAAAGATCAAATATCAACATAACTATTTAACTTTAGGAACTCCTTACAAATTATTTTTTATAAATCCACCAACTATTTTTGACCACGATTACCGCAAAATTCATCATTCATCATTCGGCGTTCAATATTCGATATTTTGTCACAATAATATTTTACGAACAAAACATTATATTTTACTGGCAATCAATTATTGGGTTAGGAGTTTTTAACTTAAATGCTTCGACATTATGGTAAGCAGGTTTTCAGGACGAATTGGCTTCGATATGTAATCATCGCAACCAGCTTCAATACTTGCAGCTTCATCTTCTTCCATTGCGTATGCAGTTTGCGCAATAATTGGTAAATTAGGATAATCCTTTTTTATTTCAATAGTAGCCTCAAGACCATTTAAATCAGGCATTTTTATATCCATTAACACCATGTCTACTTTTTCAGTATTGCAAATATCAATAGTTTCTCTTCCGGTTTTTGTCCAGATCACTTGGGCCTTTGTTGGCTTTAAAACAGCTTTTAGGAACAAATAATTTATTTGCTCATCTTCAGCTATAACAACAACTTTATTTTCCCAATTTCTCAACATGACCTAAATGTAATCCCTTTTTGGTTATTAATAATAAATTTTTGATTAACAGCTAAACATATATGGATATAAAATAAAAGCGGATAAAAATTTACCCGCTACAAATGTATGAAAAAGAATGAACTATTATTTTAAAATCTCAAACATTTTTTCCCCAATTTCAGCAGGGGATTCAACCACATGAATTCCACAATCGCTCATAATCTTCATTTTTGCTTCTGCAGTATCACCTTTTCCTCCAATAATTGCACCTGCATGACCCATTCGTCTTCCTTTAGGTGCTGTTTTTCCGGCAATAAAACCAACAACTGGTTTTGTTCCGTTTTCTTTTATCCATTGTGCCGCTTCAGCTTCCATATTTCCACCAATTTCTCCAATTAAAATAATCCCTTCTGTTTCAGGATCATCCATAAGCAATTTAACGGCATCGCGTGTTGTTGTTCCTATAATTGGGTCTCCACCTATACCAATACAGGTTGATTGGCCTAATCCTGTTTTTGTTATTTGATCTACTGCTTCGTAGGTTAAAGTACCTGATCGTGATACTATACCAATAGTTCCTTTTTTATGAATGAAACCTGGCATTATTCCAACTTTTGCTTCTCCGGGGGTAATTATTCCAGGGCAATTTGGGCCAACCATTCTACAATCTTTATCTTTAAGAAACTCCTTAACCTTTACCATATCCGAAGTAGGAATTCCTTCGGTAATTGTAACAATAACTTTAATTCCGGCATCAGCAGCTTCCATAATTGCATCGGCAGAAAAAGCAGGAGGAACAAAAATAACCGACACATCTGCTCCGGTTGATTTAACAGCATCTTCTACAGTATTAAAAACAGGTTTTTCTAAATGTGTCTGACCACCTTTCCCGGGAGTAACTCCACCAACAACGTTAGTTCCATACTCAATCATTTGTTGTGCATGAAAAGTACCTTCGCTACCGGTAAATCCCTGAACAATTATTTTTGAATTTTTATTTACTAATACGCTCATTTGTGTTTTTGTTTTATGAAAAATCAAAAATACATTAATTAACACTAAACACAAAAAAGATTTTTTTTAGAAATAGGAAATATAAATATGTAAAAAACATCTGGTTTCTTATTATGTTATTACTTTTACATTTTCGAAATAAAATTATTTAGAATGCTCAATAAGTTAAAAGAACTCGCTCAGAATTTGAGTGGCGATTTATATACTGATAAAAAAACCAGGATACTTTATGCTACAGATGCTTCAGCATATCGCGAAATACCTTTGGCTGTTGCAAGGCCAAGAAATTCTGAAGATTTAAAAAAACTTATTGCTTTTGCAGAAGAACACAAAACATCTTTAATTCCTCGCACAGCAGGAACATCACTGGCAGGACAGGTTGTAGGAAGCGGAATAGTGGTTGATGTATCAAGATATTTTACTGAAATTTTAGAATTTAATAAAGAGGAGCGTTGGGTAAGGGTTCAGCCGGGAGTGATACTCGATGAATTGAATATGTTTTTGAAACCTTATGGATTATTTTTTGGCCCTGAGACTTCCACATCAAGTCGATGTATGATTGGTGGTATGGTCGGCAATAATGCTTGTGGTTCACATTCAATTATTTACGGAACAACTCGTGATTATACCTTAGCAACAAAAGTTATTTTAAGTGATGGTAATGAAGTTGAATTTAAATCTTTAAGTAAAAAAGAGTTTGAAGAAAAACTTTCCGGTGATCAGTTGGAAAATAATATATACCAACATATTAATAATATTTTAACTGATAAGGATAATCAGACTGAAATACGTAGAGAATTTCCCGATAAATCAATTTACAGGCGTAACACAGGATACGCGCTTGACTTACTCCTGGAAACAGAGGTATTTACAGAAACCGAAAATAAGTTTAATTTTTCAAATCTGATATGCGGTTCAGAAGGTACTTTGGGTTTAATTACTGAAATCACATTGAATTTAGTTGATATTCCACCTGAAAATATTGCTGTTGTAGCTGCACATTTTAAAACTAAAGAAGAAACATTTAAGGCTAATTTGGTAGCTTTAAAGCACAATCCGGGTGCTGTTGAGATGATGGATAATACTATTCTGAATCTTACCAGAGGGAATCGTGATCAGTTAAAGAATCGTTATTTTATTGAAGGCGAACCGGGAGCAATTTTAATTATCGAGTTTACCAGGCAAACAGTTGAAGAAATCAACGAAAGTTGTAATCATTTAATCGAAGATTTTAAAAAATCAGGTTTTGGGTATCATTTCCCGATAATTTATGGTGATGAAACCAAAAAAGTATGGGCTTTACGTAAAGCAGGATTAGGTGTATTGTCAAATATGGAAGGCGATGCTAAACCGGTTTCTGTTATTGAAGATACAGCAGTAAACGTGGAGGTATTGCCTAGTTATATGGATGATTTCCGGAAAATTTTGGATAAACATAAGCTGGAATGCGTTTATCATGCACATATTGGTTCAGGAGAACTGCATTTACGGCCGATATTAAATCTAAAAGATTCAAAAGATGTTGCCATGTTCAGAACAATAGGACTGGAAATTGCTCATCTGGTTAAAAAATACAATGGCTCATTAAGTGGCGAACATGGCGATGGCCGTGTGCGTAGTGAATTTATACCTATAATAATAGGCAAGAGAAATTATAGCTTGTTGCAGGAATTAAAATTTGTATGGGATCCGAATCATATTTTTAATCCGGGTAAAATTGTTGATGTTTCTTCAATGACAAGTTATTTGCGATATGAACCTGATCGGGATGAACGTGAAATTGAAACTATTTTCGATTTTTCTAATGTTGGTGGTATTCTTAGGGCTACAGAAAAATGTAACGGGAGCGGAGATTGCCGAAAAACTGAAAAATCAGGTGGAACAATGTGTCCGAGTTATATGGCAACTCGTAATGAAAATGACGTTACCCGTGCCAGAGCCAATATATTACGCGAATTTTTAACTAACTCATCTAAAAAAAATCCTTTCGACCATTCTGAGATAAAGGAAGTAATGGATTTATGTTTATCATGTAAAGCTTGTAAGTCTGAATGCCCTTCGAGTGTTGATGTAGCTAAATTAAAAGCTGAGTTCTTGCAACATTATTATGATGCACATGGAATACCATTACGATCAAGGCTGATAGCATATATTACTGAAATAAATAAGTTTGCTTCGGTTTGGCCCTGGTTTTATAATACGATCATGAAAAATAAGGCTGTATCATCATTTATAATGCGTATTATTGGTTTTGCACCGCAAAGAAGTATGCCTTTGCTTAGCAGGCAAACTATGAATAAGCGGATGAAACGCTATATTTCTGAATTGAAAAATAGACAGGAAAATAAAGGGAAAGTTTATTTATTTAATGATGAATTTACGAATTATAATGATACGGATATTGGCATTAAAACTGTACAATTGTTAACAAAACTGGGATATGAAGTTGTAATACCAAAACATATTGATAGTGGCCGAACATATTTATCGAAAGGTTTACTGAGAAAAGCACGTAAAATAGCTATAACAAATGTTAACTATTTAAAAGATATTATTACAGATAAATCACCTTTGGTGGGAATAGAACCTTCTGCTATATTAACATTTCGCGATGAATACCCCGATTTAGTCGGAAACGATTTAAAGAAAACAGCTAAGGTATTATCAGAAAATGCACTGATGATTGATGAATTTCTGAAAAGAGAAATTGAATGCGGAATTATTACAAATGAAATATTTACGAAAGGAAAAAGGCACATTAAATTGCATGGGCATTGCCAGCAAAAGGCTGTAGCATCAACTGATCCTACTAAGTTTTTGCTTTCATTCCCGGAAAATTATACAGTTGAAGAAATTCCTTCGGGTTGTTGTGGAATGGCAGGTTCGTTTGGTTATGAAAAAGAGCATTATGATGTTTCTATGAAAATAGGAGAGATGGTGTTGTTTCCTGCTATACGTGAAGCAGGTTCAGAAACTTTAATAGCTGCTCCCGGAACAAGTTGCCGTAATCAGATTAAAGATGGAACAGGACGTAAAGCTTTGCATCCGGTTGAAATACTTTATGATGCATTATTGTAAGAGAAACTTCGGAAGTCTATGTTGAAGTAATACTATCTATCGACTAAAAAATATCCTTTATAGTAAACTGATTATTATTGATTGTAAAAGATTCACCAACTTTCAAATCTCGCATAGCTTTAAATACTGGTACTTGCGTGGAGATGGCAAAATAAGTTTCTTCTTCAACCTGGATTTTACCCAGCGCAACAGCAATAAACATTTTTTGTTTGTCGGTAATAACAACTGATCCAAATTCAACTTTTTCTGATATTTTATTAGGGTCAGCTTTATTAATTAATTTGATATCATCCAGGTAATTTTCAAGATGCTTCACCTGCATATCTTTTTTCTTCATCATTTCTCCCTTAAAAGGATCAAAAATATCGTTATCTCCTTCATATTCGATTGCCGTTTGAATAATTTCATCAATTGTTTCACGAACTGCCTGTGCACTTTTTTCTAAAGTATCAATACAAATATTTATTATATTTTTCTTTATTTTTTTCTTGTCCATAATTGTAAAATGATAAAATCAAAAATACAAATTTCTTTGATTAGTTGTACTTTTTAGTATGTTATTTTAAAGAATTTGTAACTAATTAGTCTATAATAATAAGTTGTATTATGCTCTATTTGATCAATATAAGTGATTTAACATTTAACCGCAAAGTTCGCAAAAAAATCGCAAAGTTCGCAAATGACATATATTCAGCAATTTAGTGTTCTTTGCGTAAACACTTAGCGTTCTTTGCGGTAAAAATAAATTTAGTAATAATCACAAAATCAATACTATAGGCACACTGATTAGTAACAAGAATTTTAAATACTTTAAACTATTTATAAATAAATTAATCGGATAAAATTAATTGTTGAAATGCAAAAAGTTAGAATACATTTTTAGTAAATTGGTCAACTCAAATCTAAAAACTAAAAAGAATGAAAAGAACAAAGAACCTATTTTCTCTTTTGTTAACCTTACCCGTATTAATTAATTTTACAATAGCTCAGGATAAAAGCGACTGGAAGGGTGGTGTGCCTGAAGGTTGTACATCAATAACAGTTGGCAAACTGGCATCGGTAGATGGATCTGTGATTACTTCACACACAGATGATAGTCATAGAACACGTTCGTGGGTGGACATTAAATCCGCTAAAGATTATCAACTTGGAGAAACAACTCCTATGTATAAACGTACTGCTGATAATACCAAAGCAATGCCTGCGTATAAACATGACAAGATAGGAGAAATACCACAAGTTGAACATACATATAAATATATTAACTCGGCATATCCTTGCATGAACGAAAAGCAACTTGGAATTGGTGAATCAACATTTGGTGGGAGAGATGAGCTTCAGTCTGATGCTGGTTTGATTGATTGCCAAAGACTTTGTCAATTAATGGTTGAGCGTTGTACTACTGCACGCGAAGCAATAAAAATGGCCGACGAGTTAACGAAGAAATACGGATGGAACGATTACGGCGAGTGTTTAACAATTGCTGATCCGAAAGAAGTATGGCATTTCGAAATTGTTGGTTCCGGAAAAGATAAAGTAGGTGCTGTCTGGGTTGCACAACGTGTCCCTGACGATCATATTTCTGTAAACGTTAACGCAAGTACCATAAAAGAAATTGATTTATCACAGCCGGATTATTTTATGGCATCAGAAAATATTTATGATGTAGCCAAAGAAAATGGCTGGTGGAACGAAAATGAAACTTTTCGTTTTTGCTATGCCTATGCACCTGAAAGTAGGAAATCTTTTGCTGCTCGCCGTCGTGAGTGGAGAGTATTTGATTTATTAGCACCATCTTTAAATTTAGATCCAAATGCTGAAAATTATCCGTTTTCTATAAAGCCGGATAAAAAAGTTACATTGGAAGATCTTGTAATGATTTTTAAAGACTATTTTCAAGGAACTCCTTATGATATGAGAAGGAATATTACTTCTACTGATAGCGATGGTAAGACTATAATTTCTCCAATGGCTAATCCGTTTATGCCTTACGATCAACTGGATATTTCGAATGTAAGTGGTGGTTGGTATCATGTTGATAAAGAAACCGGGCATATTGATTTTCTTGGTGAACGTACGATTGCACGATGGTATACCATGTATGCAACTATTATTCAGTGCCGCGATTGGTTACCTGATGAAATTGGAGGTGTGGTTTGGCTAGCTCAGGATAATGTGGCAAGTTCTATATATGTTCCTGTTTATTGTAGTGTTTCGGATTTACCGGATCCTTATAAAACTTCGGGCCGGGTAAATGGTTTTACCAGAGAATCGGCATGGTGGGCATTTAACCGTTTAGGAACATTGGCAGCTCAACGTTGGGGCGACATGCACCATGATATAGATACTGTTTGGAATCCAATGCAAAAAGAGCTTTTTGAAAATCAAAAATCATTCGAAGAAAAAGCTTCAAAGCTATACGATGAAAATGATCCACAAAAAACAATTGAATATTTGACTAAATATACTAATGATTGGGGAATTAAAGTGGTTGATAAAGCTTGGGAACTGGGTGATTTTCTTTGGACTAAATACGACGAAAAATTTTAATAAATAGTGAATTGTGAGCTGTGAGTAGTGAATAGAAAAATTGAATCCAATAAAGAATTACTACTTACAAATCACAAATCACAAATCACAAATATATGAACAAACGCGGTTTTGCCAGTGATAATAATTCAGGTGTGCATCCTGAAATAATGAAAGCCATTATTGAAGTTAACGAAGGTCATACAATAGCTTATGGCGATGATATTTATACCGAACGTGCAAAAGCAAAATTGTACCAACATTTTGGAAATGATATTGATATCTATTTTGTTTTTATTGGTACGGCGGCAAATGTTTTAGGTTTAAACGTGGCAACACGATCATGGAATTCTGTGATATGTGCTGAAACATCTCATATTAACGAAGATGAATGCGGAGCTCCTGAAAAGTTTAATGGATTTAAATTATTATCAGTCGAAACACCTGATGGTAAACTTACGATTGATTTGATTAAGAGGCATATAAGAGGTTTTGATTTTGAGCATCATTCGCAACCAAAGATTATTTCTATAACACAGGCAACAGAGTTGGGTACGGTTTACTCTACTGTTGAAATTAAAAAATTAGCTGATTTTGCTCACCAAAATAAGATGTATTTACACATGGACGGAGCACGAATAGCCAATGCTGCAGTAGCACTAAATATGGAATTTAAAGAATTTACAAAAGATGTGGGTGTTGATATTCTTTCTTTTGGTGGAACTAAAAACGGTATGATGTATGGTGAAGCAATTCTTTTTTTAAATAAGGAATTAGGACAGGATTTTAAATATGTACGTAAGCAAGGAATGCAGTTAGCATCGAAAATGAGGTTCATATCAGCTCAGTTCGAACGTTATTTATCAGATAATTTATGGTACGAAAATGCTAAACATGCCAACGATATGGCGCAGCTGTT
>DAOWML010000277.1 GCA_030643125.1 Bacteroidales bacterium | reverse complement strand
CCCCAATTTAACCTGAAAGTTGCTAAGCATCTTTGAGATGCTAAGCAACTCTGAAATTGTTTTTTATAAAGTTAACACCCCACCTCCAAGGTTTAATCTGCTTATATCAGTTTTATATATCTACTCCTATAAACATTCTTATTAAATATCCAATTCCAAAAGTAAATGCAGCAACACCCATACTTATTATAAACATTTCCCAGAAACGTTTCTTAAAATTCAGATCTTTTGCAACAGAAATATAATAATTAAAAAACAGGATTACTAAAACAGCAAAAGTCATGGTCATTGCCAGGCAAACAAAGTAATTTGTAAACAGAAAATATGGTAGAATTAAAATGGCAACAGTAAAAACATAAGCTAATCCTGTATAAAACGATGAAGCTAAAGCATTGCCTCCATTACTTTCCGATTTGGTCGATAAATATTCAGATGCCGCCATAGAAAAGGATGCAGCTATTCCGGTAATTAATCCGGCAATTGCAATTAAACGTGTGTTTTGCAATGCAAATGTTAACCCGGCCAAAGTACCTGTTAATTCGACTAAAGCATCATTAAGACCCAAAACAATAGAACCAACATAATCCAGCTTTTTTTCTTCCAGCATATCGATTAATTCCTTTTCGTGAGTATCTTCATCGTCAACAATCTGCTGAGCTTCTGGGATAAACTCACAAGCTTTTTTATAAGCTTCCTGAGCTCCTTCTTCGCCTTTTTCCATTAACTTAATTCCGAATGTGATACCAAAAATACGGGCAATCCAGTAAAATTTGAAAATCTTCCACTTATTGGGTTTTACTTCAATTCCACTATATTCTTTCCAAAACAGATAATGACGCATTTCATCATCACCAATTCTTTGGAGTGTCTCAGTATTTTTCTTGCTTTTTATTTTCCCTGACAACCTGGAATAAATGTAATATTCCGTGATTTCGTTTTTCTGAAATTGTTTAATTAATTTAATCTGGTCGGAATTTAAGTTTCTTTTTTGCATTTTTATACTGTTAATTATTATACAAATTTAGCCTGATTAATTCATAAATTCCAAAACTTTGGACTAAAGTCCATATATTCTGTATTATTTCTTAACCCCGGCCTTAAGGCCGGGGTTAGTTAAACAACTAACAAAAAGGGCTTTAGCCCAAAATATTAATGTATCAGAATTAAAGAAAGAGAAATTAAAAAGATAAACCAAGAAGTATATGAAAACTATCAGCAACATCGCCATAGGCTTTCATGGTTACTCCTCCTAAAACATGCCTGGTAAATTTGTAGCTTAACGAGTATCGCTGATAAAAATTATAGGGTTTGTATGGTGCATAAATATACGTTCCCCAATATTGTGATAAATCGAATTTGCCAAATAGTAAATGATGTCCTATTAATCCGGATATTTTTTGATGATCGTCAGATAATCCTTTTCTTGAAATTTCTTCTTTTGCTCCACCATCATTTATATATTCTAATCCGGCACTAAACCCGTTTACTTTGCTTATGGTTCTTCCTGCCAGGCCATATAAACCGAAAACATATGTTGTTTCTTCGGGGAAATATTCATTTTCCTTAATTTTTTTAACCATTCCAAAAGTATATATATTGTAAAAATACTCCGGAACAAATTCCTTTTTTACACGATCGGGAAATATGATTTTCCCTGATGGATAATAGTTTAATCCCAGCCCAAAAGTTGGGAAATTCATTCCATAATTAGGTTGCTTAACTCCTCCGTTCGAGATATGATTATATTTAGCATAAGCCATTAAATTGTATTGATCGTTTAACTTGTAATATGCATTAATATCAACATGAACAATAAAACTCAGATGGGTAGAAAAAAAAGTGTTGTCAGGATTATCTTCTGAATCATAAATTTTATCCAGATAACTTGCTCCAACTCCCATTCTGGCAGAAAACAAAAAATGATTCGTTCGGATAAAAAAAGGCTCGGCAAAACCAATCAAATTGTACGAGCTTCCAACAATTTCCGGGTTATCGTAGTTTACGTATAAAAAAGATATTCCTGCTTTTGAATAGCAATTGCATTGTTGCCAGTTTTTGTCTTTAAGCATCAACCACGAATACTCTAATTCCAATCCAAAAGGATTTGTATGAGTTAAATGTTCGACCTTACTTGAATGCGGAAGAATAATACCATATTGTGGTTTAATGGCAAGACTGGTCGGATTTTTTAGTTCGTCCTGTCCACTTAAATTAAAATAGTTAATTGTTATGATAAATAAAACCAGAAATTTATTCCTGATCATTTTATATCAATTTTAAAAATTATTCAGAATTCGCTCAGGTACCGCATCTTTATGAACTAATATTGTCATTGTTTTTAATCGAACATAGGCTTCAGATGCGTAAAAATATCCGCCTAAATCATTCCCATCCTTTCCCCAGGAGTTTTTTACTTTATAGTATTTCGTGCCGTTTTGATCTTTGACCATACCCACAATGTGCATTAAATGATCGTCGGTAGTCGCATAATTATCAAAACCTAATTGATGCATTTCAGGAGTAATAACTCTTTGCTTATCAGGATTAATAAAAGCTTCAGCAAATTCATCTTCAGTCATATCATCCCATTCTTTTTCAGGAACTATTGCCAGGCCTTTTTTATGTTTAAATCCATAATCACTAACATCGCTTGCCCAGGCTATCGAATAACCATTTAATAAAGCATTATCTAAAATTTCAATTAAATCATCAAGTTTAACATTTTTAACTAATCCATTCGACCAGTTATCGGGCGATTCGAAAATATATTCAGTATAGTACGGATGATGCATATACGAAGTAAAGTTCAGGTAATCTGATGTGTTAATACCCAGAAAATTTTTGAAACTTTCGGGAGTATATTTCTTACCCTTATATTCAAAATCTGCAGGAAACTTTCCTAAATAAGCATCTAAAACACCAGAAATTGCATCTTCCCAAACAGTCGATAATTTGCTCCCCTGAACCAAAACACCTACCATAGCTTTTAGCACTTTATCCATTTCTCTATGATCATGTTTTTCGGGATTTACCTTTAAACCGGGATAAACATCTCGTGGAACAATGCCATATTTGTCAATTACATTAATCATATCCCAACCTTCGGCTCCCCCGCTGAAATTGAGGTTTCCATGATATCGAATATACAATTGTGCATGATCCTGATAAGTACAACGAACAGTAAACATTTCCGAAAGATCAAATTCTCCTTTTCCCATACGTATTAATTCGGTTTCAATAAATGATGTTGTTCCAAAGCTCCAGCAAGTTCCCGAACGAGACTGATTTTTAACAGATGTTGTTGGGATTTCCTTTATTATTTCAAATTCATGGAATACCGACTGTGCACAAATATTTAACGAAAACAGAACGAACAATACTATAAATAGATTCTTTATAAACCGGCTTTTAAATTTCATTTTTGATGGTTTTTAAAATTCATTCTGCAAATTAGTTATAATATCATAAAAATAAAAAACTTAGCAATTAATTCATGTGTTTATATTATTTATCCGATCATCCCAAAAATTTACTCCTTTGTATTACCTCAACTTACAATACTCATTTTCAAGCTATTAACAAGCACAGTGTTTTTTTTTGATTAAAATTTAAAAAAATGTTTACAAACCTGTCAACCGTAATTTTTT
>DAOWML010000234.1 GCA_030643125.1 Bacteroidales bacterium | reverse complement strand
TATTCATTCGTTTAGTATAATCGGTAAGAGCAAAAGAGTTCCCAACAACTTCGAGGTCGTCTTCCAGTTGACTTTGCATCTTGTCTACAAGCTCTAAAACTTCGGGATTTTTGAAAACATCTTTTTTACCTTCTGAATCTAAAATAAGGTTAAGTGTTGTTGTTCCGCCAAAATGATCATTAATAAATTTGTCGGTAAGTACAATCTCGCTGTCCTTTTCAAATTTATCAAGGAAACTGGAATTGATCCATATTTTTTGCATCCCAACAATCGATAGAATAATAACAGCAGTTGTAACAAATATGGAAACACTTTTTTGTTTTAGTACTTTTGCTGCAAATCCATAAGCAAGATTAGTTTCTATGTTTGACTCATCCTTTTTTGGTTTTTTAACTTTAGGTAAACCAAAAATCATAATGCCTGCCGGAATTAATACTAAAGAAAACACCATAGCCATTAATACACCAAAAGCCGTAAAAATACCAAAGTATTTAATTGGATAAACCTGAGATGTAAGTAGTGAAATAAATCCTACAGCTGTTGTAATAGATGTCATTACAACAGGTTTCCACATATGTTGAATCATATCAAGTGTTGCTTCTTTTTTGGATGCATCCGGATTTTCACGAAGGAATAGTTGTAAATGACTGTATAAATGTATTCCATCTGCAACCCCGATAGCAATTAGCATTACAGGGATCATTGTTGAAACTGCATATATCGGAATATTTACAGTAGCCATTAGGCCAAATGCCCAAACAACACTAAAAAATACAACTGCCATTGTAAACAATGTGCTTTTCACACTTTGTAGCATTAAAAACAAAACTAAAGTAATAACCAACAATACGATTGGTACCATTTTCATCATATCAGCAGGGCCAAGAAGTGCCATAGTGCCTTCGACAATAGGACGGCCTGCAACGTATATTATTATATCATCTGTTTGATAAGATGATGTCACTTCAAGTATTTCTTCATAAAATTCCTGAGTAAATACATCGTCTCTTATTTCTGCAATTATTACTGTCACAGTTTCGTCATAAGAAACTAAACGGCCAAAAGTCATTTCATTATTTTCAACATTAAGTTTTAGTTCATTTAGTTTTTCCTCTGATTTAGGCACGCGTTTATAAAAAGCTTTAACATCCATTCCATCTTCAGTACCAATAATATTATCGGCCGTATATAAGGATGTGACATCAGCTTTTTCAATCTCGTCCATTTTCTGCAATCTTTTAGTAAGCTGTTTTAGGGTATCTAAAGTTGCAGTATTAAATATTCCATTCTTATTTTCAATGGCTACAATTATACCATCATTAATTCCAAACCATTCTTCGGCCTGGTCGCTGTAAACAAATGCAGGATGATCCTGTGGCATGTACTTATCAAGATCTGTTTCCATTCTTGAATTGTTTTTCATTTGTATGAAAAACAGAGCACTGATAATAATAGTTACCGCAATTACAATCCACGGTTTGTTTAATAGTTTTTTTAATAATTTTTCCATTTTATATAAGTTAGTTAATATTCACTAATAATTTTTACAAAAAACAATCATTAATAGAAATTTATCTTATTAATGATTATGTTATTTAGCCATTTTTAATATTGTTAAAAATAATTCATTCCCTTTTTCTAATAAATCAAAGCTATGTTCTGAATATTTCCATTTACGTACTAACAGGCGAACAGAACCAAAGAATATTAGAGTAAATGTTTCAATATTTAGTTCTTCTGATATTTGTTTAGATTTTTGTAAGTCCTTGAAAACAGAACTAACTATCTTCTCATTCATTTCATGTATCTCATTTACTTTTTCAGAAAGAAGTTTCTCATTCTGAAAAATTTCTTCAGAAAATATTACTGAAATTAGAGCTGGATTTTGTATGAATTTTTCAAATAGTTTATTAAAAAATAATTTTAATTTAGTTAAAGGATCTACATCATTTTTAGTAAAAGCTTTTTGATTTTCAATCAGATTTTGTTTAAAAGATTCTAAAATCTCATTAAGAATAGCGAATTTACTTTCAAAATGCCTGTAAATACCGGGTTCTGAGATGCCAATTTCTTTAGACAAATTTTTAATGGTAAATCCTTGAATTCCTTTGCTATCAATTAATTTGATTGACTCTTCAATTATTTGTTGTTGCCTTTTGCTAAGCATTTGTCAAAATAGTTAGTTAGTATTCACTCGCAAATGTAAGGTAGGAATTTACTATTTCCAAATAAATAATGAATTATTAAAATCTTAAAAGCGTAAGTTGCAGAAAATGAGTTAAATAAATTTTAGAATAATTATAAATAAATATTTTTATTGATTTCAAAATCAAAATTTCCTAATTTTGACCAAATGGTTAAACTGTATAGTTTAATAAAATAGTTAAATGTTTTGAAAATGGTAAATCAACAAAAAGACACTGAAACTAAAATACTTGATGCTGCAAAAGATGTATTTCAGCAGAAAGGAATGACGGGTGCAAGAATGCAGGAAATTGCCGATAAGGCAGGCATAAATAAAGCATTGTTGCATTATTATTACCGTACTAAAGAAAAGCTTTTTGAAAAAGTGTTTAATATTGCTTTTTCAATTTTTATTCCAAAGATGCAGGAGATAATGTTATCGGAGAAACCCGTTTTTGAGAAAATTGAATTTTTTATTGATAACTACATGGACTTGCTTACTAAACATCCATATATTCCTGGTTTTGTAATTAATGAACTGAATAGAAATCCTCAAATTCTTGTGAATATATTTGAAAAGAATATCCAGATTAAGGAGAACAAATTATTTGAAAAATTTGATGCCCAAATTCAGGCTGAAGTTCAAAAAGGCATTATTAAACCAATCGACACAAGAAACTTAATGACCAATGTTATTGGTTTAATTGTATTTCCTGTTGTAGCAAGGCCGATAATTCAAGGAATTATGTTTGATAATGATAAAAAGCAGTATGATGCTTTTTTGAAACAAAGAAAAGATTTTGTTAAAGAATTTATTATTAATTCAATTAAAGTGTGATGAAAAGAATTGTTATTATATTATTCTTCATAACAAATGTGGCTTTAGCACAGCAACAGCAAAATGTTCGGATAGAAGATTGTTATGAAAGTATGCTGATTAACTATCCTTTAGTTAATCAAAGCGAAATTTATATGCAGTCGAGCGAGCTTAAAATTAATAATTTAAAAACTGCCTGGTTGCCAAATGCCGAACTTAATGCTCAGGCTACATATCAGTCTGATGTTTTTGCACTTGAGATTGATATGCCTATTTCGATTGATTTACCTGAAGTGCCTAAAGATCAATATAAAACCACTGTCGATATTAATCAATTGATTTATGATTGGGGAAGAATAAAATCTGCAAAGCAATTAGAAAATACCAATCTTAAAGTAAATCAGCAAAATACACAAGTTGAACTTAATAAAATTAAAGAACAAATCAATAAATTTTATTTTGCTATTTTAATTCTTCAACGTAACGATGAATTGCTTAATGTGATGCTTAATGATTTGGAATCTAAAGAAAAAACTGTTGAATCAGGTGTTAAAAACGGAATGTTGCTGAGTTCTGATTTAAGTGTTATAAAAGCTGAAAAAATCAAAGTCAGACAGAGTATTGCTGAGATAAAAAATCAAATATTTGCAGCAATTGATGTATTAGCGGAAATTACGGGTATGGATATAGATTATGAGTCAGGATTTGAGATTCCGGAATATGATATAGATAATTCGGGAAATTTAAGCAGGCCGGAATTAATATTGTTTGATTATCAAAGAGAAAAGCTTGATGTTACATCAAAGATTATTTCAAAACAGAACAAACCAAAGGTATTTGCATTTACCCAATTAGGTTATGGAAAACCAGGTTTAAATATGACTAGTGAACAGTTTGATTCATATTATTATGTTGGACTTGGATTGAACTGGAAATTTTGGGACTGGAATAAAACAAACAGAGAAAAACAAATCATTTTATTAAATAAAGATTTGATTTCCACACAAGAAAGTACTTTTAATAAACAAATAAATATTGCATTAAAAAACGAAAGTGCAAAAATTAAGATATATCAGGATGCAATTAAATCTGATTTGGAGATAATTAAATTACGTGAGGAAGTAACAGAAAGTGCTCGCTCAAAACTCGACAATGGAGTAATTACATCAACAGATTACATAACTGAGTTAAGTAAGGAAATGCAGGCAAAAATTAATTACGAAACAAATAAAATTCAGTTAGTTCAGTCGAAAGTAAATTTTTTATATATAAAAGGAGAACTTTAAAATGATAATTTATTATTGATTAATGAATAATGAAAAATTAACAGGAAAAGAATTTCTAAATTCATCATTCGATGTTAATTATTCAGGATTATAAAAAGAATAACATTACTAAAATAT
>DAOWML010000017.1 GCA_030643125.1 Bacteroidales bacterium | reverse complement strand
GAATTAGTTGAAATGGAAATTCGTGAATTACTTAACTTTTACGATTTTGATGGTGATAATGCTCCTGTTATTGTAGGATCTGCTTTAGGTGCATTAAACGGTGAACCAGAATGGGAAGATAAAGTAATGGAACTTATGGATGCTGTTGATAGCTATATTCCTATTCCTCCTCGTGATATGGAAAAGCCAATGTTAATGCCTGTTGAGGACGTGTTCTCAATTACAGGTCGTGGTACAGTTGCCACTGGTAGAATTGAAACTGGTGTTGTTAATACAGGTGATGAATTAGCAATGATTGGTTTAGGTGCTGAAGGTCGTAAGACTGTTTGTACTGGTGTTGAAATGTTCCGTAAGATTCTTGATAGAGGTGAAGCTGGTGATAACGTAGGTTTATTGCTTCGTGGTGTTGATAAAAACGAAATCAAAAGAGGAATGGTTCTTGCTAAGCCCGGTTCAATTAAGCCTCATACTAAATTCAAAGCAGAGGTTTATATCTTGAAAAAAGAAGAAGGTGGACGACACACTCCATTCCATAATAAATACCGTCCTCAATTTTACGTTAGAACACTTGACGTAACTGGTGAAATATTCTTACCAGAAGGAACTGAGATGGTAATGCCAGGTGATAACGTAACTATTACTGTTGAGTTAATCACTCCGGTAGCTATTAATAAGGGATTACGTTTTGCTATCCGTGAAGGTGGTCGAACTGTAGGTGCTGGTCAGGTTACTGATTTAATGGACTAATAAAATATAGTATATTAAGGGTGATTCGGGATTTCGAATCTCCTTTTATATACGGGTGTAGCTCAGCTGGTAGAGCAGTGGTCTCCAAAACCAAAGGTCGTGAGTTCGATCCTTACCACCCGTGCAAAATTTGATATTGAATCATGAAAATTAAATTATACTTACAAGAAGCATTTAACGAATTAATTCACAAAGTATCATGGCCTACCTGGCCAGATTTACAAAGCAGTGCATTAGTTGTTATGGTTGCTTCCTTAATCATTGCACTTATAATATTTGTAATGGATTATAGTTTCCAAAATTTAATGGACTTAGTTTATAGTATGTTTTATTAATTGAAGGAACGAAAAATGGCTGAAGTTGAAAAGAAATGGTATGTTCTCCGTGCTATTGGAGGGAAAGAAAAAAGAGTGAAGGAATACATAGAGAGCGAAATTTCACGACTCAATTTACAGGAGTATATTTCACAGGTATTAATTCCAACCGAAAAAGTTTACCAAATTAGGAATGGGAAAAAAATTAGTAAAGAACGAAGTTTTTTCCCTGGTTACATTCTTATTGAGGCAGTCTTGGTTGGAGAAATTGTTCATATCCTGAAAAATATACCTAATGTAATTGGCTTCCTAGAGTCGGAAGGTAATAGTCCTACACCTATTCGTCAGTCTGAGGCTAATCGTATACTTGGTAAAGTTGATGAACTTGCCGAGAGCGATGAAGAAATCAACGTTCCATTCTATGTTGGTGAAACTGTTAAAGTAATCGATGGTCCGTTTAATAGTTTTAATGGGATTATCGAAGAAGTAAACGATGAGAAGAAAAAACTTAAGGTAATGGTTAAGATTTTCGGAAGAAAAACACCATTAGAATTAAGTTTTATGCAGGTAGAAAAAGAATAAATTATTAAGAACAAAATTAGATTATGGCTAAAGTAGTTGCTGGATTAATTAAATTACAAATTCGTGGTGGCGCCGCTAATCCATCTCCACCGGTAGGACCTGCATTAGGTGCTAAAGGTGTTAATATTATGGAGTTTTGTAAGCAGTTTAATGCACGTACACAGGATAGAGCCGGTAAGGTTATTCCTGTTATTATAACTGTTTATTCTGACAAATCATTTGATTTTGTTACGAAAACACCTCCTGTTGCTGTTCAGTTATTAGAAACGGCAAAACTTAAATCTGGATCAGCTGAGTCTAACAGAACAAAAGTTGCTTCTGTTTCATGGGATCAGGTGAAAACTATTGCAGAAGAAAAAATGCAAGATTTAAATGCCTTTACTGTTGAGTCGGCAATGAAGATGGTTGCAGGTACTGCCAGAAGTATGGGGATTACTGTAAAAGGTAAATTCCCAGGTAATTAATAATCTATAATATCTCGAAAGAAGTTATGACAAAACTTACTAAAAATAAGAAAATTGTTCAGGAAAAGATCGAAATAGGTAAACAATATACCTTAGAAGAAGCAGCAGGACTTGTTAAAGAAGTTACAACAACAAAATTTGATGCTTCTGTTGATCTTGATGTGCGATTAGGAATTGACCCAAAAAAATCCAACCAAATGGTTCGGGGTGTTGTTACCTTGCCTCATGGTACTGGTAAAACATTTAAAGTTTTGGTTTTATGTACTCCCGAAAAGGAAGAAGAAGCTAAAGCTGCCGGAGCTGACTATGTTGGATTAGACGAGTATATTGAAAAGATTAAAAAAGGATGGACTGATATTGATGTTATTATCACTATGCCTCCTGTAATGGCTAAAGTTGGACAACTAGGACGTATTCTGGGACCAAGAGGATTAATGCCAAACCCAAAAGTCGGAACTGTTACTATGGAAGTAGGAAAGGCAGTAGAAGAAGTTAAAAAGGGTAAAATCGATTTTAAAGTTGATAAATATGGTATTATTCATTCTGCTGTTGGAAAAGTATCATTCGAACCTAAGAAAATAGTTGAGAATGTTCGTGAATTTGTTGCTATGGTAAATAAATTAAAACCAGCTGCTACAAAAGGTACTTACATTGAGAGTGTATACATTTCAAGTACAATGAGTCCGGGAATTAAAATAGATACAAAATCTTTTTAAGGTCCTGTAATAAGAGTAAAAAATATTAATTATGAAACGCGAAGAGAAAGATATCATAGTTAACAACCTAGTTGATCAATTAAATGGATCGCCTCATTTTTATCTTACAGATACTAGCGAGCTAAATGCTGAAGCAACTAGTTTGTTACGAAGAAAGTGTTTTGAAAGTAAGATCAAAATGGTGGTTGTTAAGAATACCCTTCTTAAAAGAGCATTGGATAAAACAGACTACAATGTAGAAAAATTATACAATGTTTTAAAAGGGTCTACCGCTATAATGTTTACTAAAACTGGGAATACTCCAGCTAAGGTGATCAAAGAATTTCGCAAGAAATTTGAAAAACCACTTATAAAAGCAGCTTATGTTGAAGAGTCAATTTATATTGGTAATGATCAGTTAGAAAACTTAGTAAATATTAAATCTAAAGAAGAATTACTGGGAGATATTATTGGATTATTACAATCTCCAATGAAAACAGTAATCTCACAATTAAAGTCAGGAAATAATATCCTGGCTGGTGTTTTAGAAACATTATCAGATAAAAAAGAATAAGTAAAGCAATAACTAAATTTAATTAAAAAATAAAAAGAAATGGCAGATTTAAAAGCGTTTGCAGAACAGTTGGTTAATTTAACTGTAAAAGAGGTTAGTGAATTAGCAGACATATTAAAAGATGAATATGGTATTGAACCTGCAGCTGCAGCTGTTGCAGTAGCTGACCCTGCTGCCGGTGGAGAAGCTGGGGAAACTGAGAAAACTGAATTTGATGTTGTCTTAAAACATCCAGGTGGAGCGAAATTACAGATCGTGAAATTAGTTAAGGAATTAACAGGTTTAGGTCTTAAAGAAGCTAAAGAAGTAGTTGACGCAGCACCTAAAGCAATTAAAGAAGGTGTGTCAAAAGAAGAAGCAGATTCACTTAAACAACAATTAGAAGAGGCAGGAGCAGAAGTTGAACTTAAATAGGATTGACCTAACATACTAACTTACTGGGTTTAGAGTCTCGTGAATGAGATTCTAGGCCTTTTTATTATCATAAGTGTTTGAGTTCAATTAATTAAAAAGTCAATGGCTTCAAATATATTAAATAAAAGAATTAGTTTCGCTTCAGCAAAAAATCAGTTAGATTATCCTGATTTTCTTGAAGTACAGTTAAAGTCTTATCAAGATTTTTTTCAACAGAGTTCAACGGCTGATGAACGAAAAAAGGAAGGTTTGTATCAAGTATTTAGTGATAATTTTCCTATTACTGATACTCGTAACAACTTTGTTTTAGAGTTTATTGATTATTATATCGATCCAGCCAGATATTCAATTGAAGAATGTATTGAAAGGGGATTAACATTTAGTGTACCTCTAAAAGCGAAGCTTAAATTGTATTGTACAGATCCCGAACATGAGGATTTCGATACAGTGATCCAGGATGTATATCTTGGAACAATTCCATACATGACTGAACGAGGAACTTTTGTTATCAACGGTGCCGAACGTGTTATTGTATCTCAATTACATCGTTCTCCGGGAGTATTCTTTGGTCAAAGTTTGCATGCTAATGGAACAAAATTATATTCAGCAAGAATAATTCCTTTCCGTGGTTCATGGATCGAATTTGCAACTGACATTAACAGTGTTATGTATGCATATATTGATCGTAAAAAGAAATTACCGGTAACCACACTTTTAAGGGCTATAGGTTACGAAAGTGATAAAGATATTCTTGAAATTTTCAATTTAGCTGATGAAATAAAAGTTTCTAAGTCAGGATTGAAAAAATACGTTGGACGAAAACTTGCAGCACGTGTTCTTAAATCATGGGTTGAGGATTTCGTTGACGAAGATACAGGAGAAGTAGTTTCTATTGAAAGAAACGAAGTTATAATTGATCGTGAAACAGTTATTGAAACTGATCATGTTGATCAAATTGTAGATTCTGGTGCCAAAACCATTCTGCTTCATAAAGAAGATCAGAACTTAACTGATTTTGCAATAATCTATAATACCTTACAAAAAGATCCTTGTAACTCAGAAAAAGAAGCTGTGTTGCATATTTATAGACAATTGCGTAATTCAGAGCCACCAGACGAAGCTACGGCACGTGATGTTATTGATAAATTATTCTTCTCAGATAAAAGATACGATCTTGGTGATGTTGGACGATTCAGGTTAAATAAAAAACTTAAGCTTGAAACTCCAGTCGATACTAAGGTTCTTACTAAGGATGATATTATTCAGATCATTAAATATCTGATTGAGTTAATTAATTCAAAAACTGATGTTGATGATATTGATCACCTGAGTAATCGTAGGGTACGTACTGTAGGAGAACAATTATCAAATCAATTTGGAGTTGGTTTAGCACGTATGGCAAGAACTATCCGTGAAAGAATGAATGTCCGTGATAATGAGGTATTTACTCCGATAGATTTGATCAATTCAAAAACATTATCGTCAGTAATTAATTCATTCTTTGGTACTAATCAGCTATCACAGTTCATGGATCAAACCAATCCTCTTGGAGAGATGACCCACAAGCGTCGCATGTCGGCACTAGGGCCTGGAGGTTTGTCCAGAGAAAGAGCTGGTTTTGAAGTTCGTGATGTTCACTTTACACATTATGGTAGATTATGTCCAATTGAAACACCTGAAGGTCCTAATATTGGTCTTATTTCATCATTATGTGTGTTTGCTAAAATAAATAAACTTGGGTTTATTGAAACTCCTTACCGAAAAGTTGTTGATGGTAAAGTTGGTTTGACTGATGAGGCTGTAACTTTCTTGAGTGCTGAAGAGGAAGAAGGAATCATAATTGCACAGGCAAATGCTCCAATTGATGAGGATGGTAAATTCATTAATCCTAAAGTAAAAACAAGATTAGATGCCGATTATCCACTTGCTACTCCTAAAGAGATTGAGTTAATGGACGTGGCACCTAATCAAATTGCATCAATAGCAGCTTCATTAATTCCTTTCTTAGAGCACGATGATGCAAACCGTGCATTAATGGGATCAAATATGATGCGTCAGGCAGTTCCTTTATTACAACCTCAAGCTCCAATTGTAGGAACAGGTTTAGAAGAAAATGTTATTAGCGATTCAAGAATTCAAATTGTTGCTGAAGGTATAGGAGTGGTTGAATATGTTGATGCTAAAGAAATTGTAATTAGATACGATAGAGGCGAGGAAGAAAAATTTATTAGTTTTGATGATGATATCAAACGATACAAACTTCCAAAATTTGCTAAAACAAATCAAAATACCTGTATTAATCTAAAACCAGTTGTAAGAAAAGGGCAGGAAGTTGTTAAAGGGCAAATATTAACTGAAGGTTATGGAACTGAAAAAGGTGAATTAGCCTTAGGCCGTAACCTAAAAGTTGCTTTTATGCCTTGGAAAGGTTACAACTTTGAGGATGCAATTGTAATTTCTGAAAATGTTGTTAAAGAGGATGTATTTACATCAATTCATATTGATGAATATACTCTGGAAGTTAGAGATACAAAGCGAGGTTTAGAAGAGTTAACTGCCGATATTCCAAATGTAAGCGAAGAAGCAACAAAAGATCTTGATGAAAATGGATTAATCAGAATTGGTGCTCATGTTAAACCTGGTGATATTTTAATTGGTAAAATTACTCCTAAAGGAGAATCAGATCCCTCACCGGAAGAAAAACTTTTACGCGCAATTTTTGGTGATAAAGCAGGAGATGTTAAAGATGCTTCATTAAAAGCATCACCTTCCTTAAAAGGTATAGTTATCAATAAAAAATTGTTCTCCAGAGCAATTAAAGATAAAAAATCTAAGAGTACCGATAAGGTTGAAATTGAAGCTATTGATAAAGAATTTAATTTGAAAATAGATCAATTAACTCAAAAATTAATTGATAAACTGTTTATTCTTGTTAATGGAAAAACTTCTCAAGGTGTAAAAGATTACTATAACGTTGATATTATTCCTAAAGGAACCAAGTTCACTATTAAGATGTTACAGGATATAGATTATATGAACGTAAATTCTAATAAGTGGACTACAGATAAAGCTAAGAATGAGATCATCAAGAAGTTGTCACACAATTATATAATCAAGCGCAAAGAGCTTGATTCTAGTGTGAAACGAAAGAAGTATAATGTAACTATCGGTGATGAACTTCCAACAGGAATTATTCAAATGGCAAAAGTATATATTGCCAAAAAACGTAAGGTTACTGTTGGTGATAAAATGGCAGGACGACATGGTAATAAAGGTATTGTTGCCAGAATTGTTCGTGTTGAAGATATGCCATTTTTAGAAGATGGAACTCCTGTTGATATTGTTCTTAATCCATTAGGTGTACCCTCAAGAATGAACCTTGGTCAGATTTATGAATCTGTTCTTGGTTGGGCAGGTAAAAAATTAGGAATTAAATTTGCTACTCCAATTTTTGACGGTGCAACATTAGAACAAATTGTAGAATATACAGATAAAGCAGGATTACCTGCTTATGGTAAAACATATTTGTATGATGGAGGAACAGGAGAGAAATTCCACCAGCCGGCAACCGTTGGTGTTATCTATATGCTTAAACTAGGACATATGGTTGAAGATAAGATGCATGCACGTTCAATTGGCCCTTATTCATTAATCACTCAGCAACCACTTGGAGGTAAAGCTCAGTTTGGTGGTCAACGTTTTGGTGAAATGGAGGTTTGGGCTCTTGAAGCATTTGGTGCGTCAAATATTCTTCAGGAAATCCTTACTGTTAAATCTGATGATGTTAATGGTAGAGCCAGAGCTTACGAAGCCATAGTTAAAGGAGAACCAATGCCAGTGCCTGGTATCCCTGAATCACTTAATGTACTGTTACATGAGTTAAGAGGTTTAGGACTAAGTATGACTCTCGACTAACTAATATAAATAGGGTGTTGGGAGATTCCCGGCATCCTTTACGATTTTAATATTTACTTACATATTTAATATACATCAATATGTCATTCAGAAGAGATAATAAGGTAAAGAGTAATTTTACAAAAATCTCTATAGGTTTAGCTTCTCCGGAAGAAATACTTGAGCGTTCAAGTGGTGAAGTTTTAAAGCCTGAGACAATTAATTACAGAACTTATAAACCTGAACGCGATGGTTTATTCTGTGAAAGGATATTTGGTCCTGTTAAAGATTATGAATGTCATTGCGGTAAATACAAACGAATCAGATATAAAGGTATCGTTTGCGACCGTTGTGGAGTTGAAGTAACAGAGAAAAAGGTACGTCGCGAAAGAATGGGACATATTTCATTAGTTGTTCCGGTAGCTCATATTTGGTATTTTAAATCATTACCAAATAAAATAGGTTATCTTATAGGCCTGCCAACTAAAAAGCTTGATACTATTATTTACTACGAAAGATATGTAGTTATAAATCCGGGTATTAAAGCCGAAGATGATGTTAAATATTTAGATTTCTTAACTGAAGAAGAATATCTTGATATATTAGAGACATTACCAAAAGAAAATCAATATTTAGATGATTCTGATCCAAATAAATTTATTGCAGATATGGGAGCACAAGCTCTTTTTAGATTGCTTGAAAGATTAGATTTGGATGAAATGTCATATTCGCTTCGTCATAAAGCAAATACTGAGACCTCTCAGCAACGTAAAAACGAAGCCTTAAAAAGATTACAAGTTGTTGAAGCGTTTAGAGCATCAAAAGGTATTAACAGACCGGAATGGATGGTGGTTAAAGTTGTTCCTGTAATTCCTCCTGAATTACGTCCTTTAGTTCCACTTGATGGTGGACGTTTTGCTACTTCTGATTTAAATGATCTTTACAGAAGAGTTATTATTAGAAATAACAGACTAAAACGATTGATAGAAATTAAAGCTCCTGAAGTAATCTTACGTAACGAAAAGCGTATGTTACAAGAAGCTGTTGATTCATTATTTGATAACTCGAGAAAATCAAATTCTGTTAAAACAGATTCAAATAGAGCATTAAAATCGTTAAGTGATAGCTTAAAAGGAAAACAAGGACGATTCCGTCAAAACTTGCTTGGTAAACGTGTTGATTACTCGGCTCGTTCGGTAATTGTTGTTGGACCTGAATTGAAATTACATGAATGTGGTTTGCCTAAAGATATGGCAGCAGAGCTTTACAAACCTTTCATTATCAGAAAACTTATTGAAAGAGGTATTGTGAAAACTGTTAAATCAGCTAAGAAAATTGTTGACAGAAAAGACCCTGTAGTTTGGGATATCCTGGAAAATATTCTTAGAGGACATCCTGTTTTACTTAACCGTGCTCCAACATTGCACCGTTTAGGTATTCAGTCATTCCAACCTAAATTAATTGAAGGTAAAGCGATTCAACTACATCCACTTGTATGTACTGCGTTTAATGCTGACTTTGATGGTGACCAAATGGCAGTTCACTTACCTTTGGGTAATGCTGCTATATTAGAAGCACAAATGTTAATGCTTGCTTCTCATAATATTTTAAACCCTGCTAATGGAGCTCCTATTACAGTTCCTTCACAGGATATGGTACTTGGTTTGTATTATATTACAAAACAAAGATCAGGAGTTAAGGGCGAAGGTTTAACATTTTATTCTCCTGAAGAGGTAACAATCGCATATAACGAGGGAGCTGTTGCAATGCATGCAAGTATAAAGGTTAAAACGCATGATATAGTTGAAGGTGAACCTGTAAATCATATGATTGAAACAACCGTTGGACGAGTTATATTCAATGAGTTTGTTCCAAAAGAGGTTGGCTATATAAATGAATTGTTAACTAAAAAATCATTAAGAGATATTATTGGTAATGTACTTAAAAAGACAGGTACTGATGTTACTTCTGAATTCCTTGATGATATTAAGAATCTTGGTTATCAAACGGCATTTAGAGGTGGACTGTCATTTAACCTTGATGATGTAATTATTCCAAAAGAAAAAGAAGAATTAGTAAATGCTGGTTACGAGCAGGTTGAAGAAGTATTGAATAACTATAATATGGGTTTCATTACTAACAACGAACGTTACAACCAGATTATCGATATATGGACACATATTAACGCTAGATTAACCCAAACTTTAATGAAGAAATTATCTACGGATAATCAAGGGTTTAATTCAGTTTATATGATGTTAGATTCTGGCGCAAGGGGATCTAAAGAACAAATTCGTCAGCTTTCAGGTATGAGAGGATTGATGGCAAAACCTCAAAAATCAGGTGCTTCAGGTTCAGAAATTATTGAAAATCCTATTCTTTCTAACTTTAAAGAAGGATTATCAGTTCTTGAGTATTTTATTTCCACTCACGGTGCTCGTAAAGGTTTAGCCGATACTGCATTAAAAACAGCTGATGCCGGTTATTTAACTCGTCGTTTAGTTGATGTTTCGCAAGATGTTATTATTCAGGAAGAAGATTGTGGTACACTTAGAGGCCTGATTGCAACAGCAATTAAGAAAAACGAGGAAATTGTTGAAACATTATACGAAAGAATATTAGGTCGTACTACTGTTCACGATATATATCATCCACTTACGGGTGAGTTAATAGTTGGTGCAGGAGTAGAAATTACTGAAGAGATTGGTAGAAACATAGAAGATTCACCAATAGAACAAGTTGAAATAAGATCGGTATTAACTTGTGAATCTAAACGAGGAGTGTGTACTAAGTGTTATGGAAGAAACCTGGCAACTGGTAAGATGGTTCAGAACGGTGAAGCTGTGGGTGTTATTGCTGCACAATCAATTGGTGAACCGGGAACGCAGCTTACATTGAGAACTTTCCACGTTGGGGGTACGGCATCTAATATTGCTGCTGATTCCAGTATTATTGCAAAATATGACGGCCTTGTAGAAATTGACGAGTTACGTACAGTGACGAAAGTTGAAGATGATGGTAAAAAAGTGAATATTGTTATTGGTCGTCTTGCAGAAATGCGTATTGTTGATAAAAATACTGGTATTGTCCTTTCAACTCACAATATACCATATGGTTCTAAGTTGCATATAAAACACGGTAAAACAGTTAAAAAAGATACTGTAGTTTGTGAATGGGATCCTTACAATGCATTAATTATTTCGGAAGCAAACGGTAAATTAATTTTCGATAATGTAATTGAAGGTATTACATTTAAAGAGGAATCCGATGAGCAAACTGGTTTTAGAGAAAAAGTAATCATCGAAACAAGAGATAAGAAGAAAAATCCAAATGCTAAACTGGTAGATAAAGATGGTGAAGTTATTAAAACCTACAACTTACCTGTAGGTGCTCATATGAGTATTGAGGATGGACAGGAAGTTAAATCGGGAGAAATTTTAGCTAAGATTCCAAGAGCTATTGGTAAATCTGGTGATATCACGGGTGGTTTGCCACGTGTAACTGAATTGTTTGAAGCCAGAAATCCTTCAAATCCTGCAGTTGTATCGGAAATTGATGGAGAAGTTGCATTTGGTAAAATTAAACGTGGTAACAGAGAGATTATTATTACTTCTAAAACAGGAGAAATTAAAAAATATCTTGTTTCGTTATCAAAACAAATTCTTGTTCAGGAAAACGATTATGTTAGAGCAGGTATTCCTTTGTCAGATGGAGCGATTACCCCATCAGATATACTGGCAATTAAAGGGCCTACCAAAGTTCAGGAATATATAGTTAACGAAGTTCAGGAAGTGTATCGTTTACAGGGTGTTAAGATTAATGATAAACATTTTGAGGTTATTGTTCGTCAGATGATGCGTAAAGTTGTTATTGAAGATCCGGGAGATACTAAATTTCTTGAAAAACAAGTTGTTGATAAGTGGGGCTTCATGAATGAAAACGATTGGATCTATGATAAGAAAGTTATTTCAGATCCGGCTGACTCTCAGACTTTTAAGTCTGGTCAAATTGTAACAGCAAGAAAATTACGAGATGAAAATTCAATTCTTAAGCGTAAAGATTTGAAATTAATTGAAGCAAGAGATGCTGTTCCTGCGACATCAAGCCAGGTATTACAGGGAATTACTAAATCAGCTCTTCAAACTAAGAGTTTCATGTCTGCAGCTTCGTTCCAGGAAACAACAAAAGTTTTAAATGAAGCAGCTATTAATGGAAAAGTGGATGGACTTGAAGGATTAAAAGAAAACGTTATTGTTGGACACAAAATTCCTGCTGGTACAGGCTTACGTGAGTATGACAAGATTATTGTTGGTTCTCGCGAAGAGTATGATAATTTAATGTCTACAAAGGATATAGATTAATTTTTAACAGGAAATAATCATGGAAGACGAAAAAACACAAAAAAAAGGTCAAATAAATATTGATTTAAAAGAGGATATTGCACAAGGTATATATTCGAATTTAGCTGTAATTACACATTCTAGCGCAGAATTTGTTCTTGATTTTGTCAGAGTTATGCCTGGTGTTCCTAAAGCAGAAGTTAAATCCAGAATTATTTTAACACCGGAACATGCAAAACGTTTTTTAAATGCATTAAAAGATAATATAGAAAAATTCGAAAAAATGCATGGTCCTATCAGAAAATCTGAAAGTGGAGGTCCAATGATGCCAATGAATTTTGGAGGGCCTACTGCACAAGCTTAAAAACAAACTCACCGGGTGACTCCAAGTTACCCGATGAATAAAAAAAGATATAAGTATAATTTATTTAACCCTGTCGAGTTTAAAACTCTGACAGGGTTTTTTATTTTCAATGTGGGCACGACTTAAAATAGCACTCCTTTGAGTTTTTAAGGATAACACAGCACCTGCTGTGTTTATAATTTAAAATTTCAACGAACTCACCAGATGACTTGAACAAAGTCACCCGGTAAGTATATGCTACGATAGCCCTACGAGGGTTTCAAACCCTCGTAGGGCTGTATATTATAAACCTGACTTAAACCCTCTGGTCTTTTAAAAACTGGCAGGGTTAATAGATAAATATTGTTATGTTTGGCAATGTTTTTTAGAATAATTCCAAAAAACATATTGTTGACTAATTACAAGCTTTTTATATGTAGATATTTATATAATTATTAGTAAGTTTGGCTTCTTGTTTTGTAAGGCACTTATTTTTATCTTTGCAAACTTGTGAACAAATTGTATTTTGGGCCAAATTTTATACATATTTTAAGGCGATGATTTATAATATATTAGGTCTTTAATTTTTTCGAACAGAAATTATTCATTATAAAAATGAATTTAATTATTAACTTAAATAAAGATTAAATGAAAATTCTAATTTGCTTAAGTAATGTTCCGGACACTACTACGAAAGCTAAGTTTGTAAATGATAATACGGCTTTTGATACAACCGGCATACAATGGATTATCAATCCCTGGGATGAACTTGCATTGACCAGAGCTATAGAACTTAAATCAGATGCAGCAAATTCAATTGAGAATATTACAGTAATAACAGTTGGAGAAAAAGATGCTGAACCTACAATGAGAAAAGCTTTAGCTATTGGTGCTGACGATGCAGTAAGAATTGATGCTGAACCAACAGATGCATATTTTGTGGCAGCGCAAATTGCCGAATACTTAAAGAGCAATCCTTTCGATTTAATTTTTAATGGAATTGAATCTGCCGATTATAATGGATCAGCAGTAGGTGGTATGTTAGCAGAATTTTTAAATATTCCTTCGGTTTCTGCAGTATCTGCAGTAAATATTGAAAATGGTCAGGTTAAAATAAAACGTGACATAGATGGTGGAACTGAAGAAGTAAGTTCTGAATTACCTGTAGTTGCTATTGCACAAAAAGGTATTGCTAAAGAACCAATGATTGCTGCAATGCGTGGTATTATGATGGCTCGTAAAAAGCCTTTAAATGTAGTTGCACCTGTTGAAATTGAAGCTTTAACCGGAATTGTTAATTTCGAACTACCACAGCCAAAACCACCATGTAAAATGATTGAACCTGATAATGTAAAAGAATTAGTAAACTTACTTCAGAACGAAGCAAAAGTTATTTAAATCAGGAATCACCAGCCTGTCTGACTGGCAGGTTATAAATAAATTTAATTAAGAATTTAATAAAATAAGATATGTCAGTATTAGTATTTACAGAAAACTGGGACGGAAAATTCAAGAAAATGTCTTTTGAATTAGTTTCCTATGCAAGTAAAATTGCTGAAATGTTGAATATCCAAACTGTAGCCTTGTCAATTGGTGATGTTCAGGAAGATGAACTTAAGAAGCTTGGAAATTATGCTGCAGATAAAATAATATCTGTAAACAATGATAAATTAAAAAATTTAGATAATCAGGCTTATACTTCGGTTATAGCACAGGTAGCTGAAAAAGAAGGAGCAAAAGTTGTTATTATTGCTCATAATAATACAGGTAAAGCATTAGCTCCACGATTATCGGTAAAACTAAAAGCCGGTTTAGGTGCAGGTGTAAGTAAATTACCATTAAGCCTTGACCCTTTCACTATTTTCAAAAAGGTATATTCCGGTAAAGCTTATTCAAATCTTGTGATTAAGTCGGATATTAAGATTCTTACTTTAGCACAAAACTCTTTTGAATTCGAAGAAAATATTAAATCTCCTGCTATTGAAAGTTTTGAGCCTGCATTAAGCGATGATTTATTCAAAACAACTGTTTCTAATGTTCAGAAACAAACAGGTAAAATACTATTAATCGATGCAGAAATTGTTGTTTCTGGTGGTCGTGGTATGAAATCAGGTGATAATTGGAGCCCGATTGAGGAATTGGCAGACTTATTAGGTGCTGCTACAGCTTGTTCGCGTCCTGTTTCTGACGAAGGATGGAGACCTCACGAAGAACATACCGGGCAAACAGGGAAAATTATTGCTCCTAACTTATATATTGCTGCCGGTATATCTGGTGCAATACAGCATTTAGCAGGTATTAGTTCATCTAAATGTATTGTAGCTATTAATACAGATAAAGATGCTCCAATATTTGAAGCTGCAGATTATGGAATAATTGGTGATACTGCTAAAGTATTACCTGATTTTATTCAAGCAGTTAAGGAAATGAAATAAGTTATAAATACTTAACCTGCCTGCCGGTTTAACTGCCGAAGGAAGTCGGGCAGGAATGAACTAAAATTTAAATGCCTAAAGTTTTTAACGAAAATTTAGGCATTTAAAACTTTAGACATTATTTATTCTAAACTATAAGACTATGATAAATAGTATAATATTTATTTTACTGTGGATTGCAGCAATAGCTTTTTTTGCCTGGAATATAAAAAAGATTTCAAGAAATATTAAG
>DAOWML010000218.1 GCA_030643125.1 Bacteroidales bacterium | reverse complement strand
TTATACTTCAAATCTATATTTAAACGATTGAAAAAACTAGAGAGAAATTTGCTCAATACCTATGATTTCTTAATCCCTATTTCCGAATCCGACGCAAAAATTTATAAAGAATTAGGCAATATTAAACCTGTTAAAACTTCATCTTTTGGAATTGATTTAAAAAATATTCAAGATCAATATATTGAAATCAATTCAGATACAGATCATTTCATTAATTATATCGGAGCCCTTGACTGGCTTCCTAATCAGGAAGGATTGTTATGGTTTATTAAACATTGCTTTCCAGTAATTTTAAAATCATTCCCTGATGTTATACTTAATATAACCGGACGAAATGCTCCCAAATGCTTAGTCAGAAGATTTAATCATAGCAACATAAATTACCTGGGAGAAGTAAAAAATGCTTATGAATTTATTCAAAACCCGGGGCCTATTATTGTACCATTATTTTCAGGAAGTGGTATGCGAGTAAAAATTATTGAAAGTATGGCATTAAAAAAAGCCATTGTAGCCACAGATACTGCTGCAGAAGGAATTAACTGTTTGCACAATAAAAATATATTATTGGCAAATAATGATCAGGATTTTGCCAATTCTGTAATCTCGCTTTTAAATAATGTTGGTTTACAAAAAACAATTGGAGAAAATGCATATAAATTTGTAAAAAAGCATTATGATTTTGAGAAAATTGCAAGTGATATTTTAACCTTTATTAATAATTACAAATGAACTAAAATGACTAACCAGCCTACCGGCTGGCAAGAATAAATTAAAATTTAAAATGCTTAAAAAGGTTTACGATAAATTTAACCAGAAATAAAATAAGAGTAATAATAAGATATACTTTTCTTTGTGAAATCTTTGTGTTTTAGTGCCTTCGTGGCTATTAAAAACTTACCACAAAGACTCAAAGGCTCAAAGAAACACAAAAAGTGAAATTTATCATACACCCTGCTTACAATGTTAAGTAAATATTGTAGTTCATTTTATATTTTAGGCATTTATAAGTATTTTAGGCATTTATAATTTCATAAATTATCGTGTATATCTTATTCTGGACACTTTTACTAATTATTTTATATTCATATATTGGATATCCTTTTCTGATATACATTGTAAGTTTATTGGTGCAATTATTTACGCTTAGTAATAAGAAAAATCAAAATAGCACCTATGAGCCTGATGTAACACTATTTGTGGCAGCTTATAACGAGATTGAGTTTGTCAATAAAAAAGTAAACAACTCATTTTCTTTAGATTACCCAAAAGAAAAATTACATCATATATGGGTCACCGATGGATCAAATGATGGAACTCCCGAAGCTTTAAATAAATATGATAATATTAAAGTATATCATAATGCTGACCGTAAAGGAAAAATTGGTGCAATTAATAGAGGTATGAATTTTGTAAAAACTCCAATTGTTATTTTTTCTGATGCGAATTCAATGCTAAATAAACAATCTATTCGCCATATTGTAAGTGAGTTTCAAAATTCAGTTGTTGGTTGTGTTGCAGGGGAAAAACGCATTATAACAAAAGATAAGGATAATGCTGTTAACGCAGGTGAAGGAATTTACTGGAAATATGAATCTTTCATTAAAAAATGTGAATCGAAAATAAATTCCGCCATAGGTGCAGTTGGTGAATTATTTGCTATACGAACAGAGTTGTACAATGAAATTGAGCATGATACTATTCTTGATGATTTTATTATTTCATTACGAATTGCACAAAAAGGTTACAAAATTAAGTATGTTCCAAAAGCTTTTGCTACAGAAGGAGCATCGATCAATATTCATGAAGAATTAAAACGAAAAACCAGAATTGCTTATGGTGGCTTTCAAGCTATAACCAGGCTAAAAGGCTTGCTTAACCTTTTTAAAATGCCTCTTTTAACTTTTCAGTACCTGTCACATAAAGTTATTAGATGGACAATGGTTCCTATTTCTATTTTACTTTTGTTTTTTACAAATTTACACATTGCAACAAATGAAAGTTGGAATGGGTTTTATACTATAATATTCTATCTACAAATTTTATTTTATCTGTTCGTAATTTTAGGAGCTGTTTTACAATCAAAAAAAACAAAACTGAAATTACTCTTTGCCCCTTATTATCTCTTTATTATGAATCTTTCAGAAATTATGGGTTTAATACGATTTGCAAGAAAAAAACAATCGGTAAACTGGGAAAGATCAAAAAGAGAAAATCAGTCCTAATTTATAGTGCCTTTTTTAGGGAAATATAAACACTTATTATACTTTTGCAAAACAAATTTTCCTTTAATTGTAGTAAGATGTCTAATAATCAAGATAATATCAAAAGTGAACTTAATACCATCGAAGAGGCTATTGAGGATATTAAAGCTGGGAAGGTAATCATAGTAGTTGATGATGAAGATCGTGAAAACGAAGGTGATTTTGTTGTTGCCGCAGAAACAATCACCCCTGAAATTGTAAATTTCATGGCTACTCATGGGAGAGGTTTGATTTGTACTCCACTACCGGAAGACAGATGTGAAGAACTGGAGCTTGAATTAATGGTAGGAAATAATACCGCTTTACATGCAACACCTTTTACCGTGTCGGTTGATTTAAACGGTCATGGATGTACTACCGGTATTTCTGCTTCTGATCGTGCAAAAACAATAAAAGCTTTAGTTGATTCCAACACCACACCGGAAGACCTTGGCCGTCCGGGACATATTTTCCCGTTAAAAGCCAAACAGCGTGGAGTAATTCGAAGAGCAGGGCATACTGAAGCGGTTGTTGATCTCACAAAAATTGCGGGATTAAAGCCTGGAGGAGCACTAGTTGAAATAATGAACGAGGATGGTACAATGGCACGTATGCCTCAATTGCTTGAAATTGCCAAGAAATTTAATCTTAAAATTATTTCTATTGAAGATTTAATTAAATACAGATTAAACGAAGATAGCCTTATTGAAAAAGGCGTTCGGGTTAAACTTCCAACTGAATATGGTAACTTTGATTTAATTCCTTTTAAGCAAAAATCTAATGGACTTGAACATGTTGCTCTTATTAAAGGCGAATGGACTAAAGAAGAACCTGTTTGTGTACGAGTTCACTCTTCATGTGTTACCGGAGATATTTTTGGATCAATGCGCTGCGACTGTGGACAACAATTACACGAAGCAATGAGAAAAATTGATAAAGCAGGCAAAGGAGTTGTTCTTTATATGAATCAGGAAGGAAGAGGGATTGGTTTGTTTAATAAAATTAGAGCTTACAAGTTACAGGAAGAAGGAATGGACACTGTTGAAGCTAATATTGAGCTTGGATTCGAAGATGATGAACGAGATTATGGTGTAGGTGCCAGTATTTTAAGAGAACTAGGACTGGGAAAAATAAAACTTATAACGAATAATCCTATTAAAAGAAAAGGTCTCGAAGCCTACGGACTGGAAATTGTTGAAAATATATCATTAGAAATAGAACCGAATGAGTACAACAAATTTTATTTGGAAACAAAGCAGAAAAAAATGGGTCATGCTCTTGAGCTTGTGAATATAAAACCTCATAGAAAAGATAAATAAAACTCCTCAGGAGTAATATCATTCAGATTACAAAAATCTATTACTGTGCTATTTTCATCAACTTTATCAAAATCAAATTTTTCAAGATTGCTTACTAAATCTGAGTAAGAGACATTAAACACTTCTTTGGCAAAATCTTTTAATGACAATTTTTCCGCATCAGGAATATTTGACATTTCAACATTTTCGGCATAACTATCTGAAATTTTATTTCCAAACTGAATAATATTTCTGAAAGGGCTCCAGTTAAAAAGTGTTCCCATAAAAATAAAGACCGTAATTACAACTGCCACGATTATTTCTTTCAGATTTATCATTTTAAATTTTTCAACAACAAAATATGAGATTAGATAACTCCAGTTAATTTTAAAAACATGAAAAATTGAAAACAATATAAAAAGATATGAAAAAATAGTATGTTGGTACTCCCACTGTTTTTTAGAAAGATTTAAAATATCCCAGCCGATCCATCTCGACAAACTCCCTTCTGGTGCTATATATAACACAATCCCTGAAACTAGCATTACAAAAAAAGACAACAGCAACCCAATACTAATAAAACTTTGCCAGTTAAATTTATTATTCATCTTGGTATTTTTTAATTATGACTTTTGATAAAATATAAAGTTTAAAAGATATATTTAATACTTTTGTTCAAAAGTAAATAAAACATGTTTAAAATGGATAAGAGCAACTTAAGAATCGTTTATATGGGAACTCCCGACTTTGCCGTTGAGCCGCTAAAAAAATTAGTCGAAAAAAAGTATAATATAGTCGGAGTTATTACTAATCTAGACAAACCTGCCGGCCGAGGACAAAAAATTCAAGAATCGGCAGTTAAAAAATATGCCCTGAGTCAAAATTTAAATATTCTACAACCCGAAAGATTCCGTGACGAATCATTTCTAAAAAAACTTAAAATACTAAAAGCGGATTTACAAATTGTGGTAGCATTCAAAATGCTTCCCGAAGTAGTCTGGACCATGCCAAGTATTGGAACTTTTAATCTTCATGCATCTTTGTTGCCTCAATACAGAGGAGCAGCCCCAATTAACTGGGCAATTATAAATGGAGAT
>DAOWML010000326.1 GCA_030643125.1 Bacteroidales bacterium | reverse complement strand
TAAACCCTGTAAAATTTTCTTTTGTTCATTATTTAAGTCACACATAGTAAAGTTATATTCAATTTTAACTTCTGCTACCCTGCGCGGATTTTCTGACATAATCTTCCATGTTTTTGCTGTTGCTCCATCAATACTAAAACCTGCTTCTTCTGCTTTTATTCCCATTATAGTAAATATACAGCTTGCCAAAGATGTAGCTAATAAATCTGTTGGCGAAAAGGTTTCTCCCTTACCTTTATTATCTATAGGTGCATCTGTAATCAATTTATTACCCGACTGAACATGAATCGCTTCTGTTCTTAACTGACCAGTATAAGTTGTATGTATAGTTTCAATTTTTTCCATAATAAAAGGCTTTGTTAATTGTTATTAACAAATATATGGAAAATAAGTTGCAAGATTCTCTTATAGATATCATTAATCTAAAGGGATTCTGATTAAAATCTGATAGTAATTTTGATTACTTGTTGCTTGTTACTGGTTATTTAATATTATGGTCGATTATAAACTACTAAAACAAGTATCAAGCACCCAGAAACATTAAGCTTATTTAAACAGATGAAGTATGAATTTTTATTCAGATTAGAAATTTAACATAAAAATAAATAGTTACGCATGTCCACAATCCGAACAGCCAACAGATTCTGAAGCTGGAGTTCTGTCTATATCCCGCCTGCATTTTATTTCCTCATGCCTGGCACATTTTAATCCCAAATTTCGCATATCCTTATTTCCACCAATAGAACTTTGTGGAAATTTCTTGTTTTTCCTGAAGAAAACGTTAAATCCCATAGCTAAAACAGCCAATGACATTAAACCTAAAACTAAAAGAAGTAATTCTATAAACATTAATTAATATTTGTTGTTATATGATTTGGATGCAAAGATAGATATTTTAGACTTTATTAAACTATCTATCTCTTTACATTTATTAATAAAATCAGTAATTTAATAATCTTCGAAGATTTAAATTCTTTTAAGATAAATTATTTCAAATTATGAGTGCTAAAACTTTAGAAAAGAAAAATACAGTAACTAAAAAGGATTCTGAATATAATAAACAGGAAATATTAAATGATTTTAAGGTTGCTAACTTAAGTCGCCAGTTAAGCTTGATGGGACGAAAAGAGGTCTTAACCGGAAAAGCTAAGTTTGGTATTTTTGGTGATGGAAAAGAAATCGCACAAATTGCGATGGCTAAAAACTATAAAAACGGCGACTGGCGATCGGGATATTATCGTGATCAAACTTTCATGATGGCCGCAGGGCTTTTCACAGCAGAAGAGTTTTTTGCTCAGTTATACGGAGAAACAGATCTGGAACTTAATCCCGGGAATGGAGGACGCTCATTTAATAATCACTTTTCGACTCGAAGTTTAAATCCTGATGGAACATGGAAAGATTTAACAAAACAGAAAAATTCATCTGCAGATATTTCTCCTACAGCAGGTCAAATGGTTCGTTGGGTTGGATTAGCATATGCTTCTAAATTATTCAGGAATATTAAAGAATTACATCAATTTAAAACTTTGTCGGATAAAGGAAACGAAGTAGCTTTTGGTACTATTGGTGATGCAAGTACATCAGAAGGACAATTCTGGGAATCGATAAATGCTGTTGGTGTACTTCAGGTTCCTGCTGTTATTGCAATTTGGGACGACGGATATGGGATATCTGTTCCTAAAAAATATCAGACTACCAAAGAAAGTATTTCTGAACTTTTAAAAGGTTTTGAAAGAACAAAAGATAAACCCGGTATTGTTATATACAAAGGTAAAGGTTGGGATTATCCGGGATTATTAAAAATATTTAAAGAAGGAACCGATATAGCACGTAAAGAACATGTTCCCGTAGTATTTCATATTGAAGATATTACTCAACCCCTAGGGCATTCAACTTCAGGATCGCATGAAAGATATAAGTCAGCAGAACGCTTAAAATTTGAGCAGGAATTTGATGGAATAAAGAAAATGCGAGAATGGATCATTTCTGAAAAGATTGCAACATCAGCAGAACTAGACAAGATAGAAGAAGAAATACTTAACGAAGTAAAGCTTGCTAAGAAAAATGCATGGAAAAAATTCAAAGAACCTGTTCGTGTTGAACGCGATAAGCTGATTGAAATTATTGACAATAGATCGTGTATGTGTAAACGTGAAGGATATGATAAGGTTGGAACAATTACAAATGAACTTAAAAAAATTATTGATCCTGTTCGTAAAGACAATTTTAGTGCTGCCAAGAAAATATTACGTCATGTATGTACCGATTGTAATATACGAGTAAAACTTCAGAAGGATTTATCAAGTTGGTTAGATATAAACTATGATGATAACTACCAGAGATATAACACCAACTTATATAATGAATCAAAAAAATCAGCATTAAATGTATCTGAAGTAAAACCAAAATATAAGCCAGACTCACCAGAAATTGCCGGACGAGAAATATTGCGTGATAATTATGATTATTTATTTAACAAATATCCAAAACTGGTAACGTTTGGTGAAGATGCCGGATATATTGGCGGTGTAAATCAATCTTATGAAGGTTTGCAGAAGAAATATGGTGAACTTAGAATTACCGATACTGGAATTAGAGAACAAACTATTCTGGGTCAGGGAATCGGGCTTGCCTTGCGTGGGTTAAGACCTATTGCTGAAATTCAGTATTTTGATTATTTGTTATATGCTTTACAAGCTTTAAGTGATGATTTAGCAACAACTCATTACCGCACCGCAGGAGGCC
>DAOWML010000075.1 GCA_030643125.1 Bacteroidales bacterium | reverse complement strand
TGAATCTGATTTTAAAAGTTTATATGTATCTAATTCAGAATCAGGATCAATCTCGAATTTTAAATTAGTATTATTGCCTTCAACTGATGCTGAAATAGCGTTAATATAATCGGGACTCAAAGGCATTTGGGTGAATTTACTAATTGCATTGGAATAGCTGGTTAAATCTGTATCATCCCATTGTGTTTCAATTAAAAAGGAGTAATTTGTGTTTTCTAATATATTTCCAACAATATATGCATCTAATGAAGCGCTTACAGATGTTGCTTGCAAACTTCCATCTTCTATCATATTAATTATGAATTGAGAAGGTGTCCATTCATTTGTAGGAAAATCAGCTTCTAAATCGTTCCAGCTCAGATTCATTTGTCGTAGGCAGGAATCGTAGTTAAAAGTTAAATGGTATGTTGACACTATTTTAGTGGAATTTGTTATATATCCTGCTGTTTTCGATTTGACTTGATATGATCTGGGATTTAAATTAGCTTGAGCAGTTTCATCAATATAAGAATTAATAGAAGAATTTGTAATAGTATGTATAAGTGCTAAAGCATTAACAAATTCTAATTCATCTCTAAAAATAACAATGGTATCAGTTCCGGAATAATTCCACGATATTCTTACATGACCCTGATCGTTAATGACACTAACGTTTTTAATAGTTAGTGATGTTTGCGATCTTCCTTTTTTATTAACCAGGATAAAAGAAAGTATAATTAATATTGAAATTAATAATTTTTGCATAATTAGTAATACAATTCTATAAACGAAAATAAGAATATTAATTGTATTTACCGGCTATAGTTTTAATTAAAGTATCTTCTTGTAGATATTTATTTGCAATAAGAATTATTTCATCAGGAGTTATTGTTCTTATGGCTTCAATAGCTTTATCATAATAATTAGTATCGAGTCCTAAATCCATTATGTTTATAAAGCTGGCTGATATTTCAAATGGGCCGTCGAAAGATCTTAGCATATCGCCAAGCATATAATTTTTAACCAGATCGAGTTCCTTTTGACTAACTTGTTCTTCTCTTAATTTTTTAATTTCAGTTATAACATCAGTAATAGCATTTTTAGCAACATTGGCTCCAACTTCAGATAAGATTACAAGATATCCGGCATGTTTTAATGAAACCAAAACCGAACTAATTCCATAAGTATATCCTTTTTCTTCGCGAATGGTTTTCATTAAACGTGAGCCAAAATATCCGCCTAAGATGGTATTAACCACATTTAATTTATGATAATCGGGATGATCTTTGTTGATAATTATTCCCCCTAAACGTATGGCAGATTGTGTTACGTTTTCTTTTTCAACAAACGATTCCATTTTAGGCTGGGATGTTATACCGAAATTTAATGATTTAGCTTCAGTTTTTATGCTCCAGTCCTTATTCCCCAAATACTGATTAAGAAGCTTAATATCAGAATCATCAATTTTTCCTGACATAATTATTTTGCAATTTTCTGAATGGTAAAGCCTTTTATGAAACTGAATAACATCTTTGCGATTAACCAGGTCATAATCTTTAAGTTCTGTTTTTTTTCCATAAGGATGATTTTCGCCAAAAAGTTGTTCGTTAAATTCGCGACGTGCAATATTTGTAACTTTTTCTAACTCAATCTGAAATTGTTGCTTTCTTTTGCTCAAAAAAGTTTTCAGTTCATATTCAGGAAATATAGGATGTTTAATTATATCATTAAGAATTTTTATTGTTTCTGGTAAATATTTCTTAAGTGTATACAAAGTAATGTTTCCAAAATCCTTGGTTGGGTTGGGATGAATGAAGGCTCCATAATAATCCAGTTTTTCAGCAATTTGTTGGGATGTCAGGCTTTTAGTTCCTTCAATGAGCATCTCATTTACAATGGTTGCAATCAGAGGTTTTTCCTGATACCAGCTTCCCGCGTTAAATATTATATCTATTTTAATAATCTCTTGTGTTCCTGCATTTATAATATAGGTCTCAATTCCATTGTCAAGATTTATTTTTTCAGGAACAGGAATATTTATATTCTCTATATTTTTAAATTCAGGTTGTTGCTTTCTGTTTAACTTCATTCTATTATTTTTTAGATAAATAGTAAAGCGTAGATGAGTTTTTTTTGCTGAACAAACTAGATGCTACTGTTATGATTTCTTTTTTGGTAACACTTCTGTATTTTTCAACTTCGTGATTTATACGGTCGGCATCGCCTAGAAGCTCATGATAAGCCAAATCCATAGCTTTGTTCAAAGCATTTATCTGTCCGAATTGGTATACTGATTCAAACTTATTCTTTACTTTTTCTATTTCGTAATCATCTATGTTACCGGTAGTAATTTGATTAAGTTCTTCATTAATGGCTTTTTCTGCATCTTCCATTTTTACATTGTTCATTAGTTTGCCCGTAACAATGAAAAGACCTGCATCAATATCGCCGGTAATGTATGCGTTAATATCGCTGAACAATTTTTTATTTTTAACCAGGTTTTGGTATAATCTCGATGATTTACCATTTGACAAGACATCAGAAATTAAATCCGTCACATAATATTCGTTTTCCATTTTGGAACTCATGTGGAATGCTTTATAAATAGCATCAAAAGGTACATTTCGTTTAACTGTTTGTGTTCGGGATTCATTTTGTTTTGGTTCCTGTGGAATATTTCTTAAAGCAATTTCCTGTTTTTCAATCGGTCCAAACCATTTTTTTGCCAGTTGTTCAATTTCATTTGTAGTAACATTTCCGGCAATACTCAAAATTGCATTATTAGGTGCATAGTGATGATTAAAAAAATCTTTTACATCATCTAAACTTGCATTTTTTATATGTGAGATTTCTTTACCAATAGTTGGCCACCTATAAGGATGAACCTTGTAAGCCAAAGGTTTTAAAAGTAATGATGTATCGCCATAAGGCTGATTTAGATATCTCTGATTAAATTCTTCTATAACAACGTTTTTTTGTATTTCAAGTTTTTGTTCTGAAAAATCCAAACCCGACATCCGGTCTGATTCCAGCCAAAAAGCGGTTTCGATATTTTCTCTGGGTAGCGTAATATAATAATTAGTTATATCGTTTGTGGTAAAAGCATTGTTTTCTCCACCAGCTAGTTGCAATGGTTCGTCGTACGAGGGAATATTAATACTACCTTCAAACATTAAATGCTCGAATAAATGTGCGAATCCGGTTTTTTCAGGATTTTCGTCTCTGGCACCAACATTATATAAGATATTAAATGCAACTAAAGTTGTTGATGGATCATGATGTACAATAACTTTTAATCCATTTTTTAGCGTAAACTTTTCGAATTTTATCATCAGTAAATTTTATAAACTAGTGCAAACATAAATAATTAACTAATATGATATGACTTGTAATTATAAATGTTAATTATTTATAGGATATTAAAAAAAAATCTGTTTTTTTACATTCTTGTTAAAAAATTAAGAATTAATATAAAACATGGCTGTAATTTCATCATTGATAAAACGTTTCCTTATTTGGCGTGTAAGAAACATCGATGATAGAAAATTTATAATGTTTTTAAGTGTAGTGGTTGGTATAATTGTCGGTTTTGCCGCCGTGGTTATTAAGAATTCAGTACACTTTATTCAAAATTTACTTACTAACGATTTTGCTCAGCAGTATCACAATTATATGTATTTTGCTTATCCGGCCATTGGCATTTTACTGGTTTATATTTTCACAAAGTATATTCTAAAAAGACCTGTTGGGCATGGTATTCCAACAACACTTTATGCTATTTCCAAAAACAATGGAAAAATAAAACAGCACAATATGTTTTCTTCCATTATTACAAGTGCTTTAACTGTAGGCTTTGGTGGTTCGGTTGGTCTTGAAGGCCCGACAGTTGCAACGGGTGCAGCGTGGGGTTCAAATATCGGGCGTTTTTTTCATTTGAATTACAGACAGGTTTTATTACTTCTGACTTGTGCCGGAGCTGGAGCTATGTCTGCTATTTTTAAAGCACCCATTGCGGCAATTGTTTTTGTTTTGGAGGTATTAATGCTTGATTTAACTATAGCTTCACTTTTACCTTTATTGTTTGCATCCGTTACCGCGGCTATCACTTCATATCTTTTTTTAGGAATGGATGTTTTATATCCGGTTGAGGTAATTGAGAAATTTAATATTAATCAGGTTCCTTATTATATTTTATTAGGAATATTCGCTGGTCTAGTATCCGTTTATTTTACGCGAGTCTATAAATTTATTCAGGATTGGTTTGATAAAAAAACTAACAGGTTTAATAAATGGATTATTGGTGTTTCAATACTCGGAATACTTATTTTTTTCTTTCCTTCTTTATATGGTGAAGGTTATGATGCAATAAATGACTGTTTACACGGGACAAGCGATCATTTATTTAATAATAGTTTATTTTATAATTTACAGGATAATATGCTTTGGGTTTTTATTATTTTTGCTTTGGTAATAATATTTAAAGCAGTTGCAACTTCTGTAACATTTGGTGCAGGTGGTGTTGGTGGTATTTTTGCTCCAACTATATTTATTGGGGCACATACAGGCTTATTATTTGCGCAGGTATTCAGCTATTTTGGATTAAAAGAATTATCGTATAGCAATTTTGCTTTGGTCGGAATGGTTGGATTAATAGCAGGTGTTTTACATGCGCCGCTTACGGCTATATTCTTAATAGCGGAAACTACAGGAGGTTATAGTTTAATCATGCCATTAATGATTGGTGCCAGTGTTTCTTTTGCTACTACACGATTATTTGAAAAATATTCGGTTTATACTTATCAGTTAGCACGAAGAGGAGAATTGTTTACTCATGATAAAGATAAAGTTGTTCTTTCGATTCTAAAAGTTGCAAAACTTATTGAAACAGACTTTTTAACAATTTGTGAAGAAGCAACATTAGGAGATCTGGTTAAAGTAATTGCCAAATCGAAAAGAAATATTGTTGCTGTTATTGATGATAAAAATACACTTTTAGGTATTGTTTTTATTAATGATATTAGAGAAATAATGTTTGACAGGGAAAAGTATGATTCTGTTTACGTAAATGAATTAATGTTTATGCCATCGCCAATAGTCTCACCTGATGAGTCAATGGAAGATGTAGCCGGTAAATTCAAAATATCAAATCATTATAATCTGCCCGTTGTTGATAATGGTAAATACCTTGGTTTTGTCAGTCGTGCAAATGTATTTTCAGCTTACCGAAATTTGTTAAAAGAATTCTCCGAAGATTAAAAAAATCTCCGATAACAGAATATTAAATACATCATTTGATTACTTTTGCAAATCGATTAAATGAAATAAATGCTATCTTTTATAAATATAAAAAGACAACGGTTTTCAAGACGTGTACTTATTTGGCGAAATAAGAAAATAAGCGAGCGCAAGTTGGTTCTTATATTAAGTTTTATTATTGGGATTTTAAGTGGTCTTGCTGCTGTTATTTTAAAATCAACAGTACATTATACACATCATTTTCTGACAAATGGCTTTGCCGAAGGGTTTAATTATACTTTTTTAATTTTTCCACTTATAGGAATTTTCTTAACCGTATTATATGTAAAATTTTTCGTCAAAGATAATATTGGTCACGGTGTTTCGCGGATTTTATATGCTCTTTCAAAAAATAACGGACGAATAAAAGCGCATAATAATTATTCATCTATAGTTGCAAGTACACTTACTATTGGTTTTGGAGGATCAGTGGGAGTTGAGGCGCCAATTGTATTAACCGGAGCATCGATTGGGTCAACTTTGGGACGTTATTTTAGATTAAATTTTAAATCTATTGCATTATTAGTTGCCTGTGGTGCTGCAGGAGCCATAGGAGGAATCTTCAAAGCTCCAATAGCAGGTATGATTTTCACATTGGAAGTTCTTATGCTGGATTTAACCTTAACTTCTATAGTTCCATTATTGATTTCTTCGGTAACAGGTGCCACTGTAGCATATTTTCTGATGGGCGAAGGCGTTGTTTTATCAGTTGCAAATACACAGAATTTTGAATTAAATTTTATACCCTTTTATATTTTACTCGGATTATTTTCCGGTTTGATTTCTTTTTATTTCACGAAAACAACCATGGAAATTGAATCAGCTTTAAAAAAAGTTAAAAATACTTTTGTAAAGATTTTGATTGGAGGAACTGTTTTGGCAGGATTAATATTTGTATTTCCATCACTTTATGGTGAGGGAACTCAAACTTTACAATCCTTGTTAAACGGAAACACAGAAGGTTTACCAATAGATAAGATTTTTTCGTTTGTATTGCAAAACAACTGGTATATATTAATTTATCTGGGGATGTTGATTTTACTTAAGGTTGTTGCAATGGCCATTACCAATGGCAGTGGTGGAGTTGGAGGTATTTTTGGACCTACATTATTTGTTGGCGGTGTTACAGGTTATTGGCTTTCTAATTTTATTAACTCGTTTGGTTTTGTAAAACTGCCCGAAGGTAATTTTGCACTGGTTGGAATGGCCGGTTTAATGGCAGGAGTTATGCATGCTCCTTTAACGGCAATATTCCTGATTGCAGAAATAACAGGTGGTTATAGTTTGTTTATTCCGTTAATGATTACTTCAACAATTGCATATATTACAATTCTATGGTTTACCAAACATTCGATTTATACTCACAGGTTAGCTGAGCGAGGCGAGCTTCTTACACATCATAAAGATGAAGTTGTACTTACCTTAATGAAACTTGATAGTGTAATAGAAAAAGATTTTGTAGCTGTTTGTATTGATGATTCTCTTGGTCAACTGATAAAAGCTGTATCAAAATCGAAAAGAAATATTTTTCCGGTATTAAATAACGAAGATGAATTAGTTGGCATTGTGCTTCTTGATAATATAAGAGAAGTTATGTTCCAGCGCGAGAAATATGAAGAAACATTAGTTTCTGATGTTATGATTTCTCCTCCTGAAATTGTTGACGTAACTGACAATATGGACATTGTAATGAAGAAATTTAATTCCAGTGGTGCATGGAACTTACCTGTTATGAAAGAGGGGAAATATGTTGGTTTTGTTTCGAAATCTAAAATCTTTAATACATACCGCGACGTTTTAGTTCAGGTTTCCGAATATTAATAACTTGAGTTTGACACAACTTGATTTTCTAACAATCTATATATGTGAATTCTGCAAGAAGAGACTGCATGGTGTTAAGTAGTAAGATGCAAGTATCAGGATGTCAATGCCTGAAATAGGTTGACTTTTTTATTTGAAAAAAAAGTTATTTTTAACGTTTCGTAACTTTTTTAAATAGTTAATTTTTTTGAATCATAAATTTTTGTAAATTTATCTTAATTTAAAATAACGTAATAATTTTTTGAATTATATATAAATCACAAATATTATTTTATTAACATAACCTTAAAAATTAAATACTATGAATTTTAATTTTAACAAATTTTTCCAAGATTCAAAAAAGGCACTATTATCTCCTAAGGAATATTTTTCTACAATGGAAATTACTGGAGGGATGGGCGAACCTATCATTAAAGCATTAATATATGGTGTAATAGCAGGTATTTTTGCATTACTTTGGAGCCTTTTTAACATATCAGGGGTTTCAGGTTTATTTGGCGGAGCTGTTGGTTTTGTTGCTCTCATTTGGTCAATTATTGCAGCTGTTGTTGGTGTATTTATTGGAGGAGTAATCGTTTTAATTGTTTCATCAATCTGTAAAGGAAATTCAGAGTTTGAACCTAGTATGCGAGTTGCCGCTGCTATAATGGTAATTATGCCAATAAGTGCATTTTTCGGTTTTTTAGGTGGTGTTCATCTCCTTAGTTCTGTTATTAGTCTTGCAATTAATTTATATGCATTGTATTTATTATATATAGCTGTTACAGTTACCCTTAAAGGTACTGATAAGCCTGCAAAAATAGTTTCTTATGTTTTAGGAGGTTTGCTGGTATTATTCTTTGTAATTGGATTAGGAACGCGATCAGCTGTAAATAAATATTCTAAATTTTCTGAAAAAGAAATTAACAAAGTGTTAGATGATTACAAAGAAGCAGCAGAGGATGCAGCAAAAGAGCTTGAAGAAGTTGCGAAAGATATAGAAGATTAGTAGTAACACGAAAGTTAAAAAAAATAAAAGCAGGACAATTGTCTTGCTTTTATTTTTTTGATGTAAATAGTTTACTCTTCAATTAGCAAAACGTGGTGAGTTGATTACACATCATAAAGACAAGGCTGTACTGAACTTTATGAAACTTAAATCGGTTATTGAAACAGATTTTGTTACGGTTCACGTTGATTCGACTTTGGGTAATCTGGTAAAAGAAGTTTCAAAATCGAAACGAAATATGTTTCCGGTTATTGATGATGAAGGAATACTTATAGGCATTATTCTGATGGATCATATTCGTGAAATTATGTTTGAGAGAGATATGTATGATACAACTATGATTAGTAATTTAATGATTTTACCACTTGCTTATATTGCTTATAAAGATACCATGAAAGATGTTATTGAAAAGTTTGAAACAACCGGTGCCTGGAACCTGCCGGTAATTGATAATGCAAAATATGTAGGTATGGTATCTAAATCGAAATTATTTTCTGCCTATCGGAATTTACTCCTTGAAATATCTGAAGAATAAAAAAAGCCACTATTATGTGGCTCTGAAATTTTACTATTCTTTTTTCTGTCCTGCAGGTCCAATATATTCTGCACTCCCTAATCCTAAAATAGGATAGA
>DAOWML010000271.1 GCA_030643125.1 Bacteroidales bacterium | reverse complement strand
CGAATTTTGGAAAGGTCATTGTCATATTATGAATTTCTACGGCTAATTGAAATGCCAATTTGTATATTTCTAAATCACGATAACTCATAATTTGTTTTTAATTTGTTGCTATATTTTTAATTCTATTTCTCTTATTTTATTCTGCATCCTGCATTCTGTTAACCTCTTTTCTCATCTGACACCACACGGCCATCTTCAATAGTAATAACCCTGCGAGCTTTGTTTACAACTCTTTGATCGTGTGTTGAAAATATAAAAGTTATATTCTCTTCTTTATTAAGTATTTCCATTATGTCAAGTAATGTTTCTGTTGATTTGGAATCGAGGTTTGCAGTTGGCTCATCTGCTAAAATAAATTTAGGTTTTGATGCTAATGCTCTTGCTACAGCTACACGTTGTTGTTGTCCTCCCGATAATTTCGAGGGCCGGCTGTTTGCTCTGTCAGCAATTCCCACAGCAGATAGTAACTCCATTGCACGCTCGTTTCTTTCAGCTTTCTTTTTACCTTGTAATTCCATAATGAACTCTACATTTTCCTTTGCAGTTAAAACGGGAATTAAGTTATAAGCCTGAAAAACAAAACCGATATTACGTAATCTGAAATCGATTAGTTTTGATGAGCTAAACTCTTTAATATTTTTGTCATTAACGATAATATCTCCTTCTGTTGGATTGTCTAATCCTCCAATCATATTTAATAAAGTAGTTTTTCCTGAACCTGACGGTCCAACAATTGCGGCAAATTCACCTTGTTCAAAAGATAAATCAATGTGATCAACAGCTTTTACTTTTATCTCTGAGTCATTGTAAATTTTAACAAGATTTTTTAATTCTAATACTTTCATTTTCTTCGATTTTTTGCTCTTGGCTGTTAGCTTTTGGCTAAAACAAAGAGTTATATTAATATTTTTATTTTCAAAAGTTCATTATACTAAGGGCTAAGGGCTAATCGCCAAAGGCCATTTACTCCATTCTTAACGCTTCTGCAGGATTTAGCTTAATAGCTTTTCGTGCAGGATAAATTGAAGATAAAATTCCGGTTAAAATTACCAGAATTGTTACCACAATTACTGAATCAATTCCAATTACAGGATAAACTGTTGCATCGAAACCAGCGGAACTCAGACCCTCTGCCCAACGACTTAAAGGAACTCCTGTATGTCCTGTTATTGCTGTTAGAGCCAAAGCTAGCCCAATGCCTACAACTCCACCAACTAATGATAAAAATATAGTTTCCAGCACTATCATTGTGAATACTCTTAATTTGTTCATCCCAACAGCCATAAGCATCCCTAGTTCCTTAACTCGTTCAAGAATAACCATTAACATGGTGTTAACTATACCAAAACCTAAGGCTAATAATATTATTACTACAAAAATGTACATCATAAAATTCATACTTTCATTCATCATTTTCATTTCAGGCATCAATTCTGTCCAGGTCATTATTTGTAGATTGGGATATTTAGTTCTTAACTGATCAGCCATTTCATTTTCAATATTATTTTTGTTCAGCAAAACGGCTATTTCATGAGCTACATTATCATCAATTTTAATAAGGTTTTGGAGATCTTCCATTCTTACAAAAGCTCTCATTTCATCATAAGTAGAATTTGTTGTTTTAAATATTCCAGCCACTCTAAATGCTCCACCCGAAAGTGTTCCATCCATTTCGGTTACAGTAACAACAATCTTTGATCGAACCTTAACTTTTAATTTCTTAGCTAGTTTTTCGCCAATAACTATCGGATTTCTTTTTACTCCTTCGAAATACGCTCCATCAATAATTTTAGTATGCAAGTTTGTCACCTTTTGTTCATTCTCAGGATCAATACCCACCATTTGTACACCCGAGCCTGTTTCGGCTGATGAGATCATACATGTTGCAATTAACCTTGTTGAAACACCTGTAACATCTTGATTTTTTTCTATATTTTCTTTTATATAATTTATATCTGAAATATAATCGTGAATTTCGTTTGTTTGTAGATAATCGGCCTGGTGAATTTGAATATGTGATACTTCTGTTTTAATTACATTATCAACTCGTTGATTAACCCAACCAAGCATAAATGCGATTGTATAGACTCCTGCAAAAACCCCCAAAGCGATAGCTGAAATTATTACCAGGCTTCTGGTTTTGCTTCTCCATACATTTCGCCATGATACTGACCAAATCATAATTTTTATATTTTAATTTTTTATATTCAATTTCTATGCGCGTAAAGCCTTTGTAACTTTAAGATTCCTGACTTTAAATATCGGGTAAAGAGATATTATTACTGTAATAATAAATATTGTTATTACCTGATTAACAAATACACTTGATGCTGTTCCGAAAAACATATAAGGTTCAAATCCGAACTGCAAGTATGCTTCAGCAAGCTCTTCGGGTAATTCAATCGGATTCCCAACAAGAAAAAGAATAATAGGAACACTTCCTATAAAACCTGTAATAACGCCAACGAAACCAATAAGAATTGTTTCATAAAAAAGAATTACTGCCAGTTTGTATTTTTGCATTCCTACAGCCACCATAACACCTAATTCCCTTTTGCGTTCTGCAACCATCATAATAATTGTCCCAAATATTCCAAATCCAATTACAATATAAAGAATAGCTTTCATCACAATTCCTCCGGCTTTATCACTATCAATAAATTGAACAATTTCAGGATTTACCTCTTGCCAGCTTAATACATTGTATTTATCGGCAACCGAGTTTTTAAGTTTGCGTGCAGTAGGAGCAACATCGGTATAATCGTTAACCATTATCATTAGAGATGTAATCATACCTTCGGCAGAATAAAATTCTTGTGCAAGGTTGATATCCATAAATACACCTAAGCTATTCATTTGTGGAGTAGAGAACTTTAGTATTCCTTTTACAGGATATTTGCCAGCAGCAGTTACTCCGTGATAACCCTGACTGATTAAAATAATCGTGTCATTTACACCAATTTTTAAATGCCTTGCAATATTGTGTGTTAGTAATACGCCTTGATCTCCAGAGGTTAAGAAATTTCCTTCCGATATCCAGTTTTTAAGATTCGAGGTTTCATTGTCTTTCTTAGGTTCAAAACCAATTACCGCGCCTCCACGTGTGTTTGGTCCTGATGAGAGCAAAGCAAAAGACTCAAGTCTTTTAGCTACTGTTGTTATTTCTTTAATTCCGGAAATCTCTGATATGAATTCATCTGTAGGATTAAAAATATTATTTATTGATTTGTTGTCTCTATATTCAGGATGCTGAATTTGTAAGTATCCTGAAGATAGTTTCACAGACATATCAATCATATTTCCGTAGGTTCCGTCCTGGAGCGAGCTCATAACAGTTGAAACTAATACACCAAAAAAGATGGATGCGACAGTTATAAGAGTTCTTCGCTTGTTTCTCCAAAGATTTTTCCAGGCCATTGAAAATTTGTTCATAATTTAATTGATTATTATATGTTTTTAATCGTAATAAAGAGCGTTTAATATTGGGTGCTTCAAAACCTAAATATCACCACTTAGACACTAAGATCGCTAAGTTTCATTGAGAAAACACTTTGTATTTCTAAGTGTTCCCTACCGGACCTTTAGATTTACAAAGCCATGTTTTAAAGAATAAAAAGAATGATGATTATGATGTAGGATTTCTTTTTTTGCTTCTTTTTTTCTTTGTTAATAACTATAACTTTGTTAATAACTACATTAAAAAAAGAATGGGGTGAACT
>DAOWML010000035.1 GCA_030643125.1 Bacteroidales bacterium | reverse complement strand
AGAAATACAATTAGTGGCTTTAGAAAATAACTTATCCTTTTCATGATAATATGATTTTAGCTAAGTTATAAAAATTGACGGCTTAAAGCAATAGCAAAATTCATAACGAATTTTATTACTTTTGATAGATATGGCAATTGCAGAATATAGCACTTTCAATAACTGGAATTTATTCTTTAACAATTCTCGTTTTTTCTATTGGTTGGATAAAACTTAGAACCTTTGTAAGTTCAGGTATTTTCGACACAATTCCGATAAGCATAGTTATTGCCTGCCGAAACGAAGAAGATAATATTTTACAGCTTTTAAAATCTTTATCTAAGCAAACTTACCCAAAAGAAAATACTGAAATGATCTTTGTTAATGACCATTCTACAGATAACACCAGAGACATAATTTCAAAATTTACTCGGGATTTTCAACACATAAAGTTGTTTGATCTTCCCGAAAACGAAACAGGCAAGAAAGAAGCACTGGCTTATGGAATTAAAAACTCGAATTCGGATGTAATTATTACAACAGATGCCGATTGTACAACAAACAAAAATTGGTTAAATACTTTGGTGAGTTATTATAATCAATTCAAACCTAAATTATTAGTTGGCCCAGTTGCTATTAAAAATGAGAAAAATATTTTTCAAAAATTTCAGGCTTTAGAATTTCTAAGCTTGGTTGGATCGGGTGCAGGTGCAATAGGTATAAATCAGCCAATCATGTGTAACGGTGCTAATTTATTATTCGAAAAATCATTATATGAAAATAGTAATATAAAAAATCATATAGCTTCAGGCGATGATATCTTTCTGATGTTATATGCAAAAAAAATTAACAAAAAGAGCATTCATTTTATCAGGTCGAAAGAAGCCATTGTTTATACAAAACCTGTTAAATCTGTTAAAGAGCTTTTAAATCAACGCATTAGATGGACGTCAAAAAGTAAAGCCTATCGTGATTTTGATATTATTTTTACGGCCCTTATCGTTACTTTCACTAATTTGATTTTAGCTTTTAGTTTTGCATATACTATTTGGGATTTCTCTTTCCTAAATACTTTTATTTTATTATTCATTATAAAATCTATTTTTGATTTACTTATTCTTATTCCTGTTACAAAATTCTTTCATACGCTAAAACTACTTTGGCTGTTTTTTCCTTTACAAATTATCTATCCATTTTATATTGTGTTTACCGTAATTTTTGGATTAATTGGAAATTTTAACTGGAAAGACCGATATTTTCAAGAAAAAGGATAATTTTGATTCAAGTATGCTATTCCGAAAACAGAAAACTGAAATAACCGGCTCCCTTAACTATCTTGCCTGGCAAAGGTTTAAGAGAAACACACTATCGTTAAGTGGATTATTTTTTATACTATTTACTTTAATTATAGGAATACTTGGCTATTTAATAACTCCCGATAAAACCAGTTTTGCCAATACCCAAATTCTGGAAATATCTACTAAAAAACCAGGATTTAAATGCCTTATGTTGAAAGTTCAAAAAAATGAACTTCAAGAAGATATCGGATTATTTAAAAAAATGATTTTTGGCAAAAAAGATAAATTCACTTATATCCCTATAAACAATTACTTTTTCGAAAATGAAAAATTAATAATCGAAGAATTTAACGATATTTCCGGCGAAGAACCTTTTTACAAAAAATTAAATCCAATAGATGTTATAGCTAAAGTTCAATACGGATCAAAGATTACTTTTAAGGATAATAAGTATTACTATAATGATATTCAAGGAAATCAACAAGAAATATACTTTGTACAAGTTAAAACCGATATAGAAACAAATCATATAGTAACAAAACATTTCATTCTCGGTACTGATCGTTTCGGCAGGGATATGCTAAGCCGTTTACTGATTGGAGCGCGAGTTTCTCTTTCTGTGGGATTTATTTCCGTTTTTATTTCTTTATTAATTGGTATTACATTGGGCGCTATTGCCGGTTATTATAAAGGAAAAGTTGATGATTTAATAATGTGGCTTATTAATGTTATATGGTCAATTCCAACTTTACTTATGGTTATTGCCATTACTTTGGTAATAGGAAAAGGATTCTGGCAAATATTTATTGCTGTTGGTTTAACCATGTGGGTTGAAGTAGCTCGTGTAGTTCGTGGACAGGTATTAAGTGTGCGTGAGAAGGAATATGTCGAAGCAGCCAGGGCTCTGGGTTTTGGTAACGCAAGAATCATTTTCCGTCATATTTTACCTAATGTAATGAGTCCTGTAATTATAATATCGGCTGCCAATTTTGCTACAGCAATTCTTCTCGAAGCAGGATTAAGTTTTCTGGGAATTGGCGTACAACCACCAGTACCATCCTGGGGTACCATGATTAAAGAACATTATGGATATATCATTATGGATAAAGCCTACTTGGCGATTCTTCCCGGAATTGCAATTATGCTTATGGTCCTATCGTTTACCCTGGTTGGAAACGGACTTCGTGATGCTTTGGACACTAAATCTTAGAAATAATGATCCTTGTTTACCAGTAGTTTTAGGACTTTCAGTACTGAGCAGACCGTATAATTAAAATTGAGGACAGCAAAATTTTGTCAGATCGCCAAAAAGTCCAAATTACTGGTGATGGCATGTTAGAAAGAGTGAAACTATTTCCATTTTTTCTTTGGATGTTGTCTTGTGTCAAAAAACTTCAATAATATAATAGTGTCATCTTTGATTCTATAGAAAACGGTTATCTGTCTTGAAATTACAAAACTCCTCAAATCTTTCTTAACAATTTCAGGTCTTCCAATTTTGGGATGCGTCTTTACGTTATCAATGAATTTGTTAACTTTTCGAACAAACTTAATTGCAGAATTAATACTCCATTCTTCTTGAAGAAATTTAATAGTCTTGTCAAACGATTTTTGTGCTCTCTTATTCCACTTGATTTTCACAACCAATCTTTATATTTTTTCATTACAGTATCATTATCCAAAAGGTTGTCGCCATTTTCACTTTCTTCATACGATAAAAGCACTTCTTTCTTCTGTTCTTCTGTTAATGAATCCCAAGCACTAACTTTAGTTTTTTGAATTAATGTTTTCATTTCATTGTAATATTCTTCAAGTAGATTTTGGCTTTCAATTTGATCTATTAACTTATGAAGATTGGTTTTTAATACTGTTTTATTCATTATTTTTTTCATAAAGTTACAAAAATAGATTTCAACTCCAATTCATATTTATCACAACACAATTTTTAAATTAGTTTATAAAAAACATATTCACATTACGCCCAACTTATTTATAAATTCCTTTTATTCAATAAAAGAGTTGAAAGTGCAATAAAGAATCCAATATAACCTGCAGCAAGTAAAACAGTAATTCCTACAGGAAGCTTTTCAGGCAATAAACCAATTTCACTAAAATCCAATGAACTTGTCCCCGAAGCATTAGTATATGATTTTTCCGATGCCATGGTAAGAAATTCAGGAGTTGGCGTTAAGTTCGAAATGATCTTAATAGGGAAAAAATTTCTTGCTTCTGCTTTAAACATTACCCTGATAATTGGCTCTATTGGGAAAAAGTACAATATAAACATGATAATTGACAGCGCGTTATTCCGGAAAATTATTGAAATAAGTAATCCCAGAGTCATATAACCTATAGCCTGAACAAAATATACCAATAATAAATAAGAATTTTCGAAGATTACACTAAAACTAAAATCTTTAGTATTAATTAAACCAAAAATTAATACCGCTAACAATACCATTATAAAAGTATAAACAGCAATTGTAAAAATTAATATTAGCTTCCCTTTTATTAAATCATTTCTGCTTAAACCATCAATAACATTTTGACGGAAAGTACGAAATGAGAATTCATTTCCCACCAAAATAATTATTACGATTGCCAAAAACAGGTTAAACCAACTTGCAACCCAGGGGAAAAACTGCCAAATGTTCGGAAATTGATACAGACCTTTAATTGAAAAACCCGGAATGCTAAAATGGGCTCTCGAAACTACCAGTATCACTAAAAAGAAAAGTAAAAAATGAATTATCATTAAAGTTTTAAAGGCAGGATATGATAGTGCTTTTATTTTTTCAAGATTGAATAACTTTTTCATTTTATATAAATTAATTCGGGTATTTATTTTATTTGACTAATTCTAAAAACTGATCTTCTAAACTCTGCTTTTTAATCGCAATTTTTGAAAGAGGAAATCCTTTTTCAAAACAAAATTTACTCAAATCTGCTGATTTAAAATTAGTATTTAAAACTACAGCTAAGTCATTTTCAACCATATAAACCTTACTTGTTAATTCAGAATCATTTAACACCTCAACGAGTTCATCCATTCTTTCCGATTGTATAAACACCGTTTCATCTGAAGATAATAATTCTCCTACCCTGCCATTTGCGATTAATTCGCCTGATTTTAAGATTGCAACATGTGAACAAACTTTCTCAACTTCGTCAAGAATATGACTGGCTATTATGATCGTTTTACCTTCTTTTGCCTGCGATTGAATAATATTTCTTACTTCTGCAAATCCTTCAGGATCCAAACCATTTGTTGGTTCATCCAGAACCAAAACTTCCGGATTACCAATAAGAACCGAAGCCATTGACATTCGCTGTTTCATGCCAAGTGACAAATGCCCAAAATTAGTGTGTTTTCTTTTTAGAAGATTTGCTACGCCCAGAGCATGATTAATATCTTCATCAGGAGCATCTTTAATTTTTGCAACAATTTTTAAATTTTCCCACAATGTTAGGTAAGGATAAAAATTGGGAGTTTCTATCAAAGAACCAATTCTGCGACGGGCGAGTTTAGTAAAAGGTTCATCAAACCATTGATAACTACCTCCATTTGCGTTTAGGATTCCTAAAACAACAGCTAAAGTTGTAGTTTTTCCACTTCCATTAGGTCCCAGAATGCCATAAACTTCTCCTTTATTTACTTCAAAAGATACATTTCGAATAGCCTGAATATTCCCGTAATTTTTACTAAGATTGTTTATTTTTAATATTGTTTCCACAAATTCTATTATTTATCTGGTTAATTAAAAAAGGGATGCTTTTACATCCCAGCCAAGTTATCATTTTTTTAGTGCAAATCAATAAATTAATTTAATTTCCTAGTTCAGAGAAAAATTTAATTCTTATTAACCTGATTTCCTCCTCCGAATACTCATCTTCTCCAAGTTCTTCAAGAGCAGCGTCAATAGATTCTGTTTCAGCCTCTTCCCGGAAATATTCGTAAATATCTTCCTGCTTATCTTCATCAATAGTATCATTGATATAATAATCAATATTTAATTTAGTTCCAGACTGAACAATTGATTCAATTTCCTCGAGCAATTGAAACATTTCCAAACCCTTAGCATCGGCCAAATCCTTTAAAGATATTTGTCGGTCAATGCTTTGGATAATATAAACCTTCATCCCTGATTTATTCACAACCGATTTAACAACCATATCCATTGGCCGGATAATTTCTTTCTCCTCAACATATTTTTTTATTAACTCAACAAATTCCTTACCGTATTTTTGAGCCTTACCTGCACCAACCCCGGCAATTTGCTGCATTTCTTCTAAAGTAATCGGATATTGAATGGCCATATCTTCAATTGACGGATCCTGAAATATTACAAATGGAGGGAGATTCAAATCTTTTGCTACCTTCTTCCTTAAGTCCTTTAAAATATTAGAGAGTTCTGTATCTAAGGCAGCAGTTTTCCCCGCCCCCGACTTAGTATCCATCTCATCATCAGAAGATTCATAATCATGATCCTTTGTTAAAGTAAATGACCTTGGATTTTTAATAAACTTTCTACCTGTCTCATTAACACTTAACAATCCATAATTTTCAATATCCTTGTCAATAAAACCAACCACAAGTGCTTGTCTTAAAACGGCATTCCAATATTTTGGATCTTCTTTCGAACCTTCGCCAAAAACATCCAGCTCATGATGTTTATACGATTTAATAACTGTATTTTTAACTCCTGCAAGTACATTTGCAACATGCTCTGATTTGAATTTTTCTTTAACAGCTATAATTGTATCTAAAGCCAAAACAACATCATCTTGCCCTTCGAATTGCTCTTTTGGATGATTACAGTTATCACAATTTTCACAATTTTCAATATGATATTCTTCTCCAAAATAATGCAATAATATTTTCCTTCGGCAAACAGCAGTTTCAGCATATGCTACAGTTTCCAATAACAATTGCTTTCCTATTTCCTGCTCTGCTAAAGGTTTTCCCTGCATAAATTTTTCAAGCTTCTGAATATCTTTATAGCTATAAAACGTTAAACATTTCCCTTCGCCACCATCACGACCTGCCCGACCTGTTTCCTGGTAATAACCTTCAAGACTTTTGGGAATATCGTAATGAATTACGAACCGAACATCAGGTTTATCAATACCCATACCAAATGCAATAGTTGCAACAATTACATCAACATCTTCCATAAGGAATCTGTCCTGATTCTGACTACGTGTTGCAGCATCCATTCCTGCATGATACGGTAAAACTTTTATTCCGTTTACCTTTAAAATCTCGGCAAGTTCCTCAACTTTCTTTCTGCTTAAACAATAAATTATTCCCGATTTCCCGGAGTTGTTTTTTATAAATTTGATAATCTCTTTAGCTGCATTAACTTTTGGGCGAACTTCGTAATACAGATTAGCCCTGTTAAAAGAAGATATAAAAACATTTGCTTTCAGCATATCCAGATTTTTCTGAATATCGCTTTGTACTTTAGGTGTTGCTGTGGCAGTTAATGCAATTAAGGGAGCAAGTCCAATTTTGTTTATTATGGGTCGGATACGTCTGTATTCAGGTCTGAAATCGTGACCCCATTCCGAAATACAATGCGCCTCATCAACTGCATAAAAGGAAATTTTTATTTGTTTCAAGAATAAAATATTTTCCTCTTTAGTAAGTGATTCCGGTGCTACATAGAGCAACTTTGTTTTACCATCCTTAACATCTTGTTTTACTTTTTGCATTTGAGTTTTTGTCAGAGAAGAATTAAGAAAATGTGCTATCCCTTCTTCTGTACTAAACCCACGCATTGCATCTACCTGATTTTTCATTAATGCAATAAGCGGAGATATAACAATTGCTGTTCCGTCCATAATTAAGGAGGGCAATTGATAACATAATGATTTGCCACCTCCGGTTGGCATTAAAACAAATGAATCGTTACCTTCAAGTACATTTCTTATAACAACCTCCTGGTTGCCTTTAAATGCATCAAATCCAAAATATTTTTTCAGGTTATCTTTTAATGAAATATCAGCTCCTACACTCATGCTAAACAATATATTATAATAAAACGATTTAGGTCAATTTATAAAATAAAATAAAAAAATCTGAATAAACACACTTTTAATTTATTTTTAAAACATGTTTTAAAACGAAACCTTCTGTGTTTATCTTAAAAATAAATACATTTGTATATAAATTTACAATATTTTTTTAAAATCAATATATTAAATCCGACATTTTTATATACTTTTTGATTAATATCGGAATCTTAAACTATTTACACATGAATATTCTCGAATTAGCTAAAAATACAATTTTACAGGAATCTGAATCTATCAGGAGATTAGCTGATTACATTGATCAGGATTTTGAAAAGACTGTAAAAACCATATATCAAAGTAAAGGCAGAGTTATTGTTACTGGTATTGGGAAAAGCGCTAATATTTCTCAAAAAATTGTTGCCACTTTAAACTCAACAGGTACTCCTGCAATTTTCATGCATGCTGCTGACGCTATACATGGAGATTTAGGAATTATTCAGGAGGATGATATAATTATTTGCATTTCAAAAAGTGGAAATACTCCCGAAATAAAAGTACTTGTTCCGCTAATTAGAAGCAGAGGGAATACTTTGATTGGAATGGTGTCTAATATAGATTCATTTTTAGGAAAACAATCCGATTATGTTTTAAAATCAACTATCGATAAAGAAGCCTGCCCCAATAATCTTGCTCCAACAAACAGTACTACAGCACAGCTTGTAATTGGGGATGCTCTTGCCATATGCTTACTAGAATACCGTGGATTTTCAAGTGAAGATTTTGCGAAATTTCATCCTGGCGGAGCTTTAGGTAAAAAACTTTACATGCGTGTTAACGACTTGTATAAAAACAATGAAGTTCCTAAGGTTACTGAAAATGAAAATGTAAAAAATGTAATAATCGAGATAAGTTCAAAACGCCTTGGAGCAACTGTTGTTTTAGACAAGTCAGATAAAGTTCTTGGAATAGTTACAGATGGTGATATCAGACGTATGCTTCAAAAACATGATTCATTCGAAAATTTAACAGCCAAAGATATTATGTCGAAGGATCCAAAGACTGTAAACAAGGATGAACTTGCTATAAATGCTTTTCATTTAATGGAAAACAATAATATTACCCAACTTGTAGTAGTACAAAAAGACAAATATATTGGCATGGTTCATTTACATGATATTTTGAGAGAAGGGATTGTATAAAAGATGTCTTCTGAAGGAAATAATATGAGTTTTCTTGAACATCTTGAAGAATTAAGATGGCATTTGATTCGTGCTTTTTCTGCAGTTATTATTATTGCTATCGCAGCTTTTATATTTCACGAAATTGTTTTCGATAAAATAATTCTTGCTCCTAAAAACCCTGACTTTTATACAAACAAACTCTTATGTCTTTTAGGTCAAAGGGTTGATATCCCTAAACTCTGCATAAATTCAGAACCTTTTCAGTTAATTAGTATTAAAATGGCAGGTCAATTTACTATGCACATTACTACGTCTATATTTGCAGGTATAATTATTGGTTTTCCATATATATTTTGGGAGTTTTGGCGCTTTATTAAACCTGCACTACATGAAAATGAAGCTAAACATACGCGAGGAGCTGTGTCAATTAGTTCATTACTTTTCTTAACCGGAGTGCTGTTTGGTTATTTTATAATTGCTCCTTTGTCAATTCATTTTTTAGGCTCATATAATGTAAGTGATCAGGTCGTTAATCAAATTAATTTAAAATCCTATATTGGAACCGTAATATCCGTTACACTTGCTGCAGGAGTAACTTTTGAACTTCCTGTTTTAATATACTTTTTAAGTAAAGCCGGACTGGTAACACCTGAATTCCTTAAAAAATATCGACGCCATTCTATAATCGTTATTTTAATTTTGGCAGCAACAATCACTCCTCCTGATATCTTCAGCCTGATTCTTGTTACATTTCCACTTATAATACTTTACGAGGCAGGAATAATAATTTCCAAAAAAATCGTTAATAGAGAACATAAATTAAGAACAAAGCTTTAAATTTATTGTTTTAGATGTCAAAATAATGAGAAATAAATTCCCATTTTGGATTATTATAATTGTGTTCCTGTTAAAAGGGACATTATCGTTTGGTCAAATTACTAAAGTTCGCGGTACAATCATAGATGCAGCTACATTAGAACCTCTCCCCTTTGTTAATGTAACCTTTAAAAATTCAACAATTGGTACAATTACAAATACTGATGGTGAATATTTTCTTGAAACACGAAATTATTATGATTCTATTATTGTTTCTTTTGTAGGCTATAAACAGCAATCGCATTTTGTCGATAAAAATCATTTTCAAGAAATCAATTTTTCACTAAAAGCCAATATATTTGAATTAGATGAGATTGTTATTCTGCCAACTGAAAATCCTGCACATCCTATTCTTCGAAATATAATTGCAAATAAAGAAAAACATAATCCCAGAAAATTTGATTCATATACTTATAAACTTTATAACAAGGTCGAAATCGACGTAAATAATGTAGATGAAGAGTTTCGAAAACAAAGATTTTTACGTGATTTTCAATTTATTTTCGATTATGTTGATACATCTGCAATAACCGGGAAATCATATCTGCCTATTCTTATTACCGAGTCTTTTTCAGATTACTACTTTAATAAAAATCCAAAAACAGAAAGAGAAATCATAAAAGCAACTAAAATCTCGGGAATAGAAAATACCAGTTTATCTCAATTTACCGGGAAAATGTATCAGAAATTTAATATTTATGAGAATTTTCAGCGCGTTTTTGAACCAGGATTTGTAAGTCCTATTGCCGATTTTGGGTTAACATATTATAAATATTATCTAATAGATAGTGCTTTTATTGGAAATAAATGGTGTTATCAATTATCCTTTATCCCTAAAAGAAAACAAGAGCGTACTTTTCGTGGTGATTTCTGGGTTAACGATACCACTTTTGCTATTGTTAAAATACAAATGCGGATGGCAAAAAACATTAACATAAACTACATAAATGATTTTGTAGCCGAATACGAATATGCTCCGGTAGATGACAGCTTATGGTTTTTGAAAAACGAAAAATTATTTTTCGATTTTAATCTCACAGATCGAACACTTGGATTTTTTGGTAAAAAAACGACTAATTACATGGATATTAAATTTAATACCGAAATGCCGGAACATGTAACCAAAATAAACGATAATGTCATTGTACAGGAAAATGCAATAATTAACGATGAAGAATATTGGAATAAACACCGACCGATAAATCTTACACCTAAAGAAAAAGAAATATATAAAATGGTTGACTCCATAAAGCAAGTTCCCATTTTCAGAACCTATGAAAAACTCGTAGGAATGCTTGCCATGTATTATTATGAAATCGGATTATTTGAAATTGGGCCTTATTATAAGCTTTTTAGTTTTAATGAAATTGAAGGAAACAGAATTCGATTAGGTGGGCGTACAAGTAATAACTTTAGTACGAAAATAATGATAAATTCTCATGTTGCTTATGGAGAAAAAGACAACCGTTTTAAATACGGTTTGGGATTTATTTATATGTTCGATAAGAATCCAAGAATGACTTTCGAAACTCAATACTCATACGATATTCAGCAATTAGGAAAGAGCCCATATGCCTTAACTGAAGATAATATATTCTCCTCAATACTACGTAGAAATCCAAATTACAAACTTACTATGGTAAAAGATTTTAGAACATCTTTTGAGAAAGAGTGGTTTCAGGGTTTTTCAAATAAGTTAACCTATAATTATTTGAGTATTGAACCAACAGAATATATTCCATTTTATAAGAGTACTGCAGTTGATACATTATTTTATAATAACGTAACAACATCCGAAATAATACTTAATGTTCGATTTGCTAAAAATGAAAAATACTTACGAGGCGAGTTCGAAAGAATTAATCTTGGTACTGACGATCCTGTTTTTAACTTTCACTTCACTGCCGGCCTTAAAGATATTTTTGGAAGCGATTATGAATATTACAAATTAAGTTTAAACTTAGCACATAAAATTCCTGTAAGCCCCCTTGGATATTTCAAATATATTGTAGATGTCGGACAAATATTTGGAACGGTTCCTTATCCTTTATTAAAATTACATGAAGGAAACGAAACTTACGCATTCTATAAGTATGCCTTTAATATGATGAACTATTACGAGTTTGCAAGTGACAGATATGCTAGTCTTTATGTTGAGCATCACTTTCAAGGTTTTTTCTTAAATAAGATTCCTTTAATGCGAAAATTAAAATGGCGTGAAGTAATCTCTGCAAGAGGCTTAATTGGTGATTTAAGTAGCAGACATGAAAGTATTATGGATTATCCCGAGGGTTTATATTCCTTAAATGAACCTTATATGGAAGCAAGTGTTGGGATCGAAAATATTTTTAAGATTTTCAGGGTTGATGCTATGTGGCGATTAACACATTTAGATCATGATAACATTGAGAAGTTTGGTTTAAGGATATTAGTGCAATTTGTTTTTTAATCTAGGAATTCTAACACCATATTTTCACTACGAACGTTTTT
>DAOWML010000174.1 GCA_030643125.1 Bacteroidales bacterium | reverse complement strand
TTAATGGCTATTTTCTTCTTCCTTGTAGGATTAGAAATCAAAAGAGAATTACTTGTTGGAGAACTTTCATCGCCCAAAAAAGCTGCTTTACCAATTATTGCTGCAGTGGGTGGAATGCTTGTTCCTGCAGGTTTATTCTTATTATTTGTTGGAGATGGTTTAGGAAAGGAAGGTTGGGGTATTCCTATGGCAACCGACATTGCCTTTTCTCTTGGTATTTTGAGTTTATTAGGTAAACGTGTTCCATTAGCCTTAAAAGTATTTTTGGTTGCATTTGCCATTGTCGATGATATTGGAGCTATTATAGTAATTGCAGTATTTTACAGCGCAGAAATACATTGGAGTTTATTATTCATTGCTCTAGGTCTACTTGCTGTTCTATTTTTATTAAATAGATTAAGAATAAGATATATTCCTTTTTACATGATTATTGGCTGGATAATTTGGTTTTTATTCCTAAAATCGGGAATACATCCAACTATCGCCGGGGTTTTAATTGCATTTTCAATACCTTCAGCACGTAAAATTGATTTAGAAGATTTTACATTTAGAATGAAACGAAATCTTACGGATTTTGAAAACGGCCCCTGTCCAGATGATGTTGCACTACAGCATACACAACTTGCTTCAATAGATAATATGCAATCGCAAATTTTTAAAATACAAAGTCCATTACAGCAATTAGAGCATAATTTGCATGGATTTGTAACCTACATTGTAATGCCATTATTTGCTTTTGCTAATGCAGGAGTTGTACTACAGGGCACAGGTCTTGATTCTTTAAATACATTAACCTTAAGTATTAGCGGTAGTCTAGTCTTTGGTAAAATAATAGGTATATTCTTATTCTCATTCTTAACTGTTAAGTTGGGCTTATCTGCTTTACCTAATAGTATTAATTGGAAACATATTCTCGGGGCAGCAATGTTAGGAGGTATTGGATTTACCATGTCATTATTTATAAGCAATTTAGCCTATGAGAATATTGGTCTTTTAAGAGGTATTGCAGAAAATCAAGCTAAACTTGGAATTTTAATGGGATCGCTCATAGCAGCAATATTAGGATATGTTTATTTGAAATTTATACTTCCGAAAGAATAGCATTTAATTAAATAAATATCTAACTATTCTAACGCCTTGAAATTGTTCAAGGCGCTTATTTTTATATACTTACAATTATAATTTTACTTAAATAAATTTAGACAAATAAAGGTTTAGTGATTATATTGAAAAGAAAAAATAATAAGTTTTGATACAATTATTTCTGTATCGAAAAAATTTAATATCTAATTTTTCATTTAATCCTTTGTTTTCAATATCTTTATTCATTATTATAAAAACTTATAATGAATATAATCAGTCTTATTACGGATTTTAGTTTTAGTATCTCAGGAGAGTTTATTTTAATTTTCATTCTGTTTATTTATATTATTCATATACAGTTACAGCTTGCAAAAAAGAATAATCTTCTAAAATCTTTTTATGATAAAGTTGATAGACCCGAAAGCAAATTAGACAAAAAGGATATTATACGATTTTTGGAAAACTTAAAAAATCCTGAATTTTCCGGAGCTGTAACTAAAGATAGATTACTTGATAAAAAAATCAGAAATTTTCTTTTTGAGAATGATGAAAATATAAAACTTTTTTTACATTATACAGCATCAGAAAAGGTTGCAAATACAATACTTAAAGAAGGATTTAAATTTGTTAACTCTTTTTACAAAACTGCTGAATATATTTATAATGATGAATTATATCTTATACACAGGCATCACGAACATAAACAATATGGGCATTATGTTATTGCAATTTGTATTTCAAAAGATACTTACAATCACTATTCTGACGAATTAAGTAAACATAAAGCAAAAAATACAGCAGTTGAACAAATTTTAACTGAAACTCCTCCGTACACTGATGAAAATGGGGATGAGATTTATATCTTTCCAAAACAATTTATTAAAGGTTATTTTGATTATACGGATGGGAAAACTGTAGAAAACCCAGAATTTGATTTCAGATACCATTCTGAAGTATTCAATAAAAACATGGGGAAATTAAAATCTAATTAAAAAAGAAAATCTGCTAACTTATTATTTTGACAGTTCTTTCCCTAAATCAAAACATTCTTTCAATATCTCTTTATTTTTTATAAAATCGGATTCTGCCAGGCTTTCATCTAATTTCAGTTTTGGATATAATTCCTTAAGCTCCTCTTCAGTTTTTTGCACTTGTTTTATTACAGCTAAACGAGTTGCTTTAATCACATGCAACCTGTTTTTATCGCCTAATACCTCTTTCATATATTCAAACAAATCAATTACCGGTTTAGCATCAGAATCATCCGAAGACCCCATTGATAGTAATAATACGAAATCTTTGTTCCAGTCCTTAAAAGGAGTATGAATTAAACTGGTTTCTGTAATCTGAACATGAACAAATGACCTAAACCTGTCTATAATATTTTTTAACGGAGCGCTTACATAATGAAAATATATTGGTGATGCAAAGACCAAAATATCTGCTTCGTCAATTTTTTGACTTAAATCTTCCCAATCATCATCTCTAATTGAACAACGCTTTATTAAATTACAACGCAGACAACCATTACAATACTTAATATCAATCTCTTTAGCCGTAACTTGCTCAATATTTCCTGTATTATTTTTTGCTCCATCAATAAAATGTTGCAACAAAACAGATGTGTTTCCCAGTTTTCTGGTACTTCCGTCTAACACCAATACTTTTTTCATTTGAATTTATTTGGAGTTTATAAATGAAGTATCTTTAAAATAATCACTAATAAAAGATACCTTATCATCAGTAAAATGAAATAAAGTTATTCCACTATTCTTATATGGCTTCCCATCTTTCTCTTCACCTTTGTTTGTCCATACAACGCATGCTTTTTTATTTTCAATAATAACATCAGAAACTGTAAAAGTCAGCTTGTTGTATTTTCTAAGTAATATTTTAAAAAAAAGAATTACCCGCTTAACACCTTCTACTCTGTCGGCTCCCGGAAAATAAAAGCTTAAATCGTTGGCAGCATTTTTTTCAAATGTTGAAAAGTCACTCGTATTCATCGCCTCAAATACACTTAATGCAATTTCTTTATATGGTTTATCATTACTCATGTCGGATATCATCTTAATTTGATTTAAAAAACAGATTTCTGAATTATATTCTTTAATTTAATGTTAAAATTATTCTGTTTGATTAATTTTGCTAAAAATAATAATTAATATTTAAAATGTATAAGCATTTATTTGGACCAGTTCCATCACGAAGACTTGGTATGTCGTTAGGAGTTGATTTAGTACCTCATAAAGTTTGTTCCTTGAACTGCATTTATTGCGAATGTGGTGCAACAAATAATTTAACAACAGAAAGAAAAGAATATGTTTCGTATAATGAAATAATCAGTGAACTAAATGACTTTTTTAAAAACAATGATAATCCTGATTATATTACTTTTTCAGGTGCAGGAGAACCTACATTAAATATTCATATTGGCAAGGTTATAGATTATTTAAAAACTAATTATTCCGAGATACCTGTAGCCGTACTAACAAATGGTAGTTTGTTAAGTAAAACTGAAGTAAGGCAAGAATTATTACAGGCCGATCTTATTTTACCATCACTTGATGCTGCAACAAGTAGTGCTTTCAAAAAAATCGATCGTCCATCTAAAAATTTAAATATCGAAGATTACATTCAGGGATTAACTGATTTTAGTAAAGAGTTTAAAGGTACAATCTGGCTGGAAATAATGATTTTACCAGGATTTAATGATGATTTAGAAAATCTTAAACTTTTAAAAGAAGCAATTTTGAAAATCAAGCCCGAAAAAGTTCAGTTAAACACACTCGACCGGCCAGGTGTTATTGATAAAATCAGAGCTGCCAGTAGAATTGAATTACAAAATATTATTTATTTATGGAGCATGAACAATGTTGAAATAATTGCTTCGTCGGCAATCAGAAAAGACAATAAATCGTTTCGGAAAGATACCGAGAATGCTATTATGGAAACTATTTCGCGTCGTCCATGTACTTTGGAAGATCTTGAAAAAATATTAGGACTTCATGTAAACGAAATTAATAAATATCTCGATGTACTTGACTCTGAAAACAAAATTGAAACATACCGACAGGAACGAGGAATATTTTATCAATTTAAAAAATAGAATCTTAAATATTATTCCAATATTTGTAGAAACAGATTTAAATTACAATGGACAATACAGCATATACCATTTCTGCGCGAGGGAAAAGACACAGACAACCTGTAAAAGACTATTTTAATAAATATTTCCCTAATATCCCTTTAAATAAGGTAGATAGTATTTTTGGTTTTGTTGAAAAAACATCTTTATACAGTGGCCGGCCTTTTTTAATGAGACAAATTTCTGATAAGGATTATAAATTTTTGCAGGAAAATAATATTGGTATAAGAATTCCTTTTACAAACCATTATGTTTCACAAAAGGAATATCAAAAGTATAAACCTTTACTTGAGAAATACCATAAAAAAGGAAACTCTCTTATAATTACAAATGATGATTTTGCTAAATGGGTAAAAAAAGATTTTCCTTTATATAAAATTGAAGCAAGTCTTTTAAAGGAAATTGATTCGCTTGACAAAATTAACAAGGCTTTTGAATTATACAATACTGTAGTTCTTCCAATGAATGTGAATTACAATATAGAATTATTAAATAGTATTGAGCAAAAAGAAAGAATAACTTTATTTGGCAATGCAGGTTGTGCATTAACCTGCCCTAACAGAATATGCTATGATTATATATCCAAAAGAAATAAAATACTGGGAAGTACAAACATAATTATAAGACTCGTATATTACTATTACTCATTCTTTATTAAAAGAAAATGGTGCATGTATAAAGTTAAACCCCGTAAATTACATGGACTTATAGATTTTGATATTGATAAATATTATGAAATGGGTTTTACTCGTTTTAAAATGCTTAGAGAACATAAAGGGAGAAAATCTGGTTATTAAAAAAGAGCATCGAATTAGTACTCTTTTATAACACTTTATTTTAGAGATGCTTTAGTGAAAATATATTTATCAATTTCTTTATCAAATTCTATTTCATCAATAATAAATTCAGTACCGGCACCCTTTTTAAGCATATCTTTAAAAACAATTTTCTTTGGATACCAACGACTCCCGATTCTGGTTATATTCGACAATTCTGTTTTTTTCAATAGCTTACCACTTTTAGCATACAATTCTTCTTTTAGCGGAATATAACGAACTTTATCAACCCAAATTTTACGAATTTGATAATTTACTTCAGATGTTTTTGCTTGTAATTCTACTATCCAGCAATCTCTTTCAGGATCACTTTAAATAGTTGTGGGGAAAAGATAAAAAATAGAACTTTGTAGTTTTTATAATTACAAAAATCTATG
>DAOWML010000333.1 GCA_030643125.1 Bacteroidales bacterium | reverse complement strand
GAAGTTTTGAAAACTTCGGATGTCTTTAAAATATAATCTTAATTTCAATTAGTTCTAAAATAGCAATTTCTCTATTTCAGTAACGGTCAATTTTGCCTGTTCAATCCTATATTCGATTAATTTTCTAATTTCATCTTGCATAAATTCCTTGATTTAATACATCAAAATCTGATTTGTTATTTGCTTGTCCCTTTACTTGCGACCCAAATAAAATAACGTCTTTTACCAAAGTCGGATGATGCTGATTAATCCTGTGTTTTAGAATTGATAGTATTTTCAGGTTTTTAATCATAAATCTATAGATAAATCGTAATTAAAAAAATTAGCCGCCAACCGTAATTGATGTTCCACTTCTGCCAACAAAAGGAATTCCGATTTTTATTCCTGTATATTCATGTGCTGCTCCTCTGAAACCTACAAAAATCTCAATATTAAACATCAAAAATATTTGATTTAATCCGTAACCAAACTCATAATATGGTTTATTTCCTGTTGTCGCCAGGCAGTTAAAATAAATTGATTCCCTCATAAGGGTTTTATTCAGAACCGGTAATCGTTTCAGAATCATTCTATCGTTCTCTAATCTTGCATGCCCTTCAAAATAACTTTCACCAGAACTATAATCGTAATAATCCGGTAATCGGAAAATATTCCTTTCTGATGATCCTATTAAAAACGGTGTGTTTGTTCCAAAATGCTTATAATCGGCAAAATACAAATCGTTTGAATTAAGAAATGATCCTGCTGTAAGTTTATAATTAAATCCACCTATCCTTCGGAGATGCAATCCCTGCTTAACGGAAACTTCAAGTCTGTCAAAATCAACATCACTATCGAATAAGTTTTTAATTCCCTTGTAATAATGTAAAGAGAATGTTGGGTAATTTGAATATGACATCCTTTTAACTCCTTCGCGAATTCTGTAGTAATATCGTGGTGTATATTCAAGCTCTACCTCAAAAACAGAAGCATTATGATCTTTTACCAGATTATTATCAAAATTATTAACAGGTGGAATATTCGATGTAAATTCATTATCGAAAGGATCATAGATATAAAAATCAGAATGATTAACCAGTTCTTTTCTTTGAGCATATTCGAAGCCTGCATAAATATTAAGTCCATTAATAATATCTGTTTTATGCCCAATGCCTATATAATCCTTTTGATAAAATTTTAAATAATTCTCTTTCAGAAAAAGAGTCGTTAACAGGTTCAGATTTTCGGTAATTCCGGTTCTTGAATCAAAATCAGAAGTTTTCCGACCGCCACTCAAGCTTACCGATGCTCTTTTTAAACCATTATAACGATAATACATTGAAATATTACTTGTCATTCGTTCACGGGCAAAAGCATAATCTGCATTTTGGCTAATCCAAAAATATTTACCGCTACTATCATTGCGGTAAGTATAACTAAACTCCATTCCATATTTTAAACCATCTACCGTGTTGAAATTAATATGGCTAAGATCGATCAGGCCTCCATAGCGAAATCGATGACCACCATCGTAATTATAGGATCCTCCCATTAATAATTTACTCCATTTAAATCTCTTGTCATCACGTTCGAGCGAATCTTTAAATGTAGAATCCGTTTCCATTCTTAGTTGAATTGAATCTTTATCTTTATAACTATCAAACTCATCAATTGTAAGAGGAATAGGCCGTATGGAATCCCAATAAACAACAGATCGCAACATTGCACTATCTTCAATATTATTATTGTCTTTAAGTTCTAAATCCTTTTTTTTGGACACCGATTTCTCAACATCTTTTTTTATTAATTTCTTTAACTTACGTGATTCTTTTTTTGATAAATCTTCCTTTTGTACTAATTCTTGTATTTCATTTTGTTGACTCCGGGAAAGTTCATTTATTTCATTAATATATTCTTTTGATTCGGCTAGCATATTCCTATATAATGAATGATCTATATTTGAGTTAAGCTTTACCTTATAGTCAGAAACAGAAGCAATATATTTAAAAACAACTTCAAAGCCCATTGCTCCTACATCAATATCAAAATTATGGCTAATCGGCATCCACACCTCATCATTTACAGGACTATATACCTGATTCCATTTTACTTTAAACATTTTCTGTTCTAACTGAAGCTCTGCACTATGTAAATGCCAAAAGCCCTCAACAATGTATATGTAACCTGAATATAAATCATATCCCTGGCGTCGGGGAATCACTTTTATTTTATGTACTAAATAATCCTGATCATAAAAGGAAGCGTCGAGTTGAAATTTGTAATAAGCAAATGCATCGCGACTTAAAGGAGAAATAACTCCATCAACATCATTGTACAGAGATATCGTAATATAGCCCATTGGAGAAACATCATTGTCATCCATTGTACTCCGCATAGAAATAGTATTTTCCTCGATAATATCAGGAAGTTTAAAATGTAAGTCGGTAATGTTTTCCATTACTATCGAACCGCCCTCTTCAATTCCTTCTTTTTTTAATGTCTTTCTCAAAAGTCGTGGAATAGATTCAAATTTTCCAGAACCTTTCAAATAAATTCGACAATTATATTCCTCAACCTGATTTAAATAATAATAACTCATTGCAACTGCTTTGCGCATAATTGAATATGCTGGGTCTTCGCCGCTTGCCAGTAT
>DAOWML010000324.1 GCA_030643125.1 Bacteroidales bacterium | reverse complement strand
GGCTAGATAGAAAACTCTAATTTATCTAATACTAATTATGGGAGATAATAACAAAAACTCAAGACGAAAATTTCTTGATAAAGGATTAAAATTGGGGATAATTACCGCAATTGGAGGAATTGGTTTGTCGAAAATTGTTTCAAAATTAAATGCAAAACCTGAAAACAATTTGCATGATAAAATGGAATTAATGACTACTGACGGAACACTAATTCAAGTTGATTCTTCAGAAGTTATGGAAGTAGAACAATCACATGAACACAATATAAAATACAATGTAAGAGAAGGTTTTCCTAATCGAAAATTTGTAATGGTTGTGGATCTTGCTAAGTGTAAAAATGCATTAAGTTGTCAAAGTGCATGTAACAAACACCATTATATTACCGGAGAAAATGCATGGGTAAAAGTTTACAAGATGCAAGAGTCAAAAGATACAGCACCTTATTGGATGCCAACTACTTGCCAACATTGTGATCAACCGGCTTGTGTAACTGTTTGTCCTGTAGATGCTACTTTTAAAAGGAGAGATGGATTGGTGCTAATAGACAATACCAGATGTATCGGTTGCAGGTTCTGTATGGCAGCTTGCCCATACTCAACAAGAGTATTTAACTGGGGAGAACCGGGTCAAAATGAAATCACATTAAATATGGATATGGAACAACATGGGCATATGGCATCATCACCTGACCATGGAGGTGTTCCCAGCATAAAAGGAACAGTAGATAAATGTGATTTTTGTCCACATTCCATTGATAATGGAGAATTACCACATTGTGTAACAGCTTGTCCGAATGGTGTGTTTTACTTTGGAGATAAATATGAAGATACGGTTACAAATGGCGATGAAACATTAAGATTAGGTAAATTATTAGAAGACAAAGCGGGGTATAGGTTAATGGAAAGTTTGGGAACTGAACCAAGTGTATATTACTTACCTCCTACGGATAGATTGGTAGACTTTGAAGATGGTTTAGAAAAGTACAACGAATTTCAATCTGTTGAAAAACCTGAATGATTATGAAAACCAAAGAACAAATAATAAACGAATTAATTCCTAGAAAATTTACTAAGTTGGGCATAGCCTGGACTATCTTACTTATTGTAGTTATTATAGCAGGACTCATTGCTTATGTAGATCAACTTATTAAAGGACAGGTTGTTACTAATATGAGAGATTATGCACTTTGGGGTATATATATATCTAATTTTGTTTTTTTCGTTGCAACAAGTTTTGTAGGAACAGTAGTAGTCTCCATATTAAGATTGACACATAAAGAATGGAGAACTCCATTGGTTAGAATAGCGGAAGTTATTTCTTTAGCTTGTATCATCATGGCAGGTATCACTATTATGATTGACATGGCTCGACCTGATAGACTGTTGAACTTATTTATTCATGCCAGATTGCAATCACCAATTACTTGGGATGTTATAATTATTCCAACATATATTATGTTAAGCTTTCTTTTGCTTTATTTCCCTTTAATTCCGGATCTTGCTATTTTAAAAAAATATTACAAAGACGGTAAACCTAAATTAAGTAAATGGTATGGTGCATTATCCTTGAATTGGACTGGTAGTAAAGCTCAAAAATTGATTCAAACCAAATCTATTAAAACCATTGCTTATTTGATAATTCCTGTTGGTTTTATTTTACAAACAGTTGATGCCTGGTTGTTTTCAACAACTTATAGAGTTGGCTGGAGTAGCACTAATATGGGTGCTTATTTTATTTCCGGAGCTTTTGTTGCAGGAGTAGGAGCTTTAATTACTGTGGTTTATGTAATTAGAAAAGCCTATAAATTAGAAGACTATATTACAGAACTGCATTTTGATAAAATGGGAAGATTGCTGGTTTTGGCTTGTTTGATATATCTTTATTTTAATATTAATGAATATTTAATTCCGGCATTTTTAGCTGATAAAGAAGAAGAAGCCCATTTAAGATTATTATTTTTTGGAAAATATGCTCCATTATTTTGGTTTGTAATCATTGGAGGGCTAATAATTCCTATAATCGTTTTATTGTTTAAAAAAGGAAGAAAACCATTGCCTATGTTTATCATAGCCGTACTTGTGGTTTTGGGATCATGGTGGAAAAGATACCTTATTGTTACTCCAACACTTTTACATCCATTTTTGCCTATTCAAGGCGTACCCGAGTCTTGGCATCATTATTTTCCAAGTTTACATGAATGGTTGATTACCGGTGCCACATTAGCCATGGCTTTATTGATTATAACCTTGCTGTTTCGTTATTTACCAATTATACCTATTCAACGAACTACTGATGAAAATGAATTATTAAAATCTGATAAAAACACGAGATTATGAACTTTTTAAGGAAAAATCAATTAAATTCTCGCTTTATTATTCTCGCTTTATTAGGCTTATTAATATTTAGTACTGCTTCAAATAATTTATACGCACAAAAAACTAAAAAGAATAAAGTCAGATTAAATGTTCAATATGTAAAAATAATGGATGGAGAAATATATTTTGATATAAAGGCTTCCGCAAGGATAAAAAAGAAAAACATCAAAGTATCAAATATTGAATTAATTTTATTTAACGAGTTAGAAGAAGAAAGAATAAAATTAGGTAAAACAGTCACTAATATGAAAGGTGAAAGCAGGTTTGTTTTAAAAAACCTAAATGCAATAAAATCCGATTCTTCAAATACCTATAACATATTAGTATCCTTTAAAGGAAATGACTCTTATAAAAAAGCAAAAAAAAGTATCAGCTTTAAAGATGTTAATATTGAGGCTAAAATAATTACAAAGGACAGTG
>DAOWML010000034.1 GCA_030643125.1 Bacteroidales bacterium | reverse complement strand
GAATTTACTCCTTGAAATATCTGAAGAATAAAAAAAGCCACTATTATGTGGCTCTGAAATTTTACTATTCTTTTTTCTGTCCTGCAGGTCCAATATATTCTGCACTCCCTAATCCTAAAATAGGATAGAAAATAAACCCTAGTAATATTAAACCTACAGTAAATCCTTCGTCTTTACCAAAGCTTTTTGAGAGAAGATTTACCATCCAAATTGCAAAAATAATATTTACAAAAGGAATTAACAACAAAAGAAGCCACCACCAAGGTTTGCCTACAATTTTAAGTAATACAATAATATTGTAAATTGGAATTAAAACAGCCCAGCCAGGTTGTCCTGCTTTTTCATAAATTTTCCACTCAACAATAATGTAAAAAACAATAATTGCAATTGAAAAAATAGCTTGTACCATAATAAAAAGTATTTGGGTTTATAATTCATGTTAAATATATAAAAAAAATACGAATAGCAATTTTATTACTACGTAACATAATTGTAGATGCAAAAAGTTTTAAATTTTCGAACTATGTACTTTTGTCGTTTATCAATAAAAAATAACGTTTTGTTTATAAATAATCCTCATTCGTCAAAAAAAAGTTTGCTAAATAATTGGAAATTAGAATATTTATATTTAAAATTGGTTGATTTTTTAAAAATCGGGGAATGGATCTTTATAAATCGCTTATTGAAAAGAGCACATTAAATGATGTGAATCATAATTTCAAGGTTTTGGTTGTTGAGGATGATGATATTGGTTATATTCTTCTGCATGAGATATTATCTTCGTATCCAATAAAAATTGTCAGGGCTTTTAATGGCGAAGAAGCAATTGAACATTTCCAGCATGACAAATCCGCTTTTGATCTTGTATTAATGGATATTCGTTTACCAAAAATAAATGGCTATGTGGCTACACGGCAAATAAAGGAAATTAATCCTTCAGTTCCAATAGTAGCTGTTACAGCTTATGCTCATTCTCAAGGAGTAATAGATTGTTTTGATTCAGGCTGTGATGAGTTTATAGCTAAACCATTTGATATTAATAAAATCATTAAAATTATTGGGAATTATTTAGTTCTCAGAAATTAAGAAAATCCTTCCTGCTTCATAATCAGTTTAATCAAAATAAAATTTAATTTTTTATTCATTACATAATTCTCTAATTTTGGGAAATTGTTTTTGAAATTATTTAAAAATTATAAATCATGATTAGAGACACACAAATATTTGACTTAATTCAGAAAGAAAAAGAGAGACAAATAAATGGTATTGAGCTTATTGCTTCGGAAAATTTTGTAAGCGATCAGGTTTTAGAAGCTATGGGTTCAGTAATGACCAATAAATATGCCGAAGGTTATCCCGGTAAGAGATATTACGGTGGTTGCGAAATAGTTGATCAGTCGGAAGATTTGGCACGCGAAAGATTAAAACAATTATATAATGCAGAATGGGTAAATGTTCAGCCACACTCAGGTGCACAGGCAAATGCTGCTGTTTTTATGACAATTTTAAATCCTGGTGATACTTTCATGGGATTGAATCTGGCACATGGTGGTCATTTATCACATGGTTCGCCTGTTAACTTATCTGGTATTTTATATCATGCTGTTTCGTATGGTGTTAAAGAAGAAACCGGAATGGTTGATTATGATATGATGGAAGAAGTTGCTTTGAAAGAAAAACCAAAAATGATTGTTGGTGGTGCATCAGCTTATTCTCGTGAGTGGGATTATAAAAGAATGAGAGAAATTGCTGATAAAGTTAGCGCAATTTTAATGATTGATATGGCGCATCCTGCCGGATTAATTGCTGCCGGACTATTAAGTAATCCACTAGAATATGCTCATGTTGTTACTTCTACTACTCACAAAACCTTACGTGGACCAAGAGGAGGTATTATTTTAATGGGCAAGGATTTTGATAATCCATTCGGAAAAACAACTCCAAAAGGAGTAATCAGGAAAATGTCTTCATTGCTTGATTCTGGAATTTTTCCGGGATCACAAGGCGGGCCACTTGAACATATTATAGCTGCTAAAGCAGTTGCTTTTAGTGAAGCTTTAGCTCCTGAATTTAAAGAATATCAAGCTCAGGTAAAAAAGAATGCCGCAGTTATGGCTGATGAATTTATTGCTAAAGGATATAAAGTTATTTCCGGTGGTACAGATAATCATTCTATGTTAATTGATTTAAGAACTAAATTTCCTGAAATTACTGGTAAAGTTGTTGAAAATACACTTGTTAAAGCTAACATAACAATTAACAAGAATATGGTTCCTTTCGATTCTCGTTCACCTTTCCAGACATCGGGTTTCAGAGTTGGAACATCTGCAATTACTACTCGTGGAATTAAAGAAGATAAGATTGCAACAATTGTTGATTTTATTGATCAGGTTATTAGTAATATTGAAGACGAAGCTGTAATTAACAAAGTTGGAAATGATATAAAAGAAATGATGAGTAAATATCCTTTATTTGCGTATTAAAAATAACTTTTAAATAATTCGAAGCTGCCCGAAAAGGCAGCTTTTTTTATACTTGAGATTTACTTTTATATTTACAAAAACTAAATACTAACAAAATGGAATGGTATCTTGTATTAGCTGTTATTGGAGTTGGCTTTATTGCGGGATTTATTAATACCCTTGCAGGTAGTGGATCTTTATTAACTCTGCCTTTATTAATGTTCCTTGGATTACCAGCTAATGTTGCGAATGGAACAAATCGTATTGCAATTCTTTTACAGAATGTTGTTGGTGTTGCTGGTTTTAAAAAGCAAAAGGTGTTAGATGTTAAACATGGATTATGGTTAGGTATTCCAGCCGTTGTAGGATCTCTAATTGGAGCGCAAATCGCAATTAATCTGAACGAAGAGATCATGAGGAATACTATCGGTGGATTACTGGTATTTATGTTTTTTCTAATAATATATAAACCCGATAAATGGATAAAAGAGAAAGCAGGAGAAGTTAATCCAAAGCCGGGCATATTACAAATGATTATTTTCTTTTTCATTGGAATATATGGTGGATTCATTCAGGCTGGTGTCGGGCTGTTTTTATTAGCAGGCTTGGTATTAGGAGCAGGTCTTGATTTAGTGCGGGCAAATGCATTAAAAGTATTTATTATACTACTTTATACTCCAGTTGCATTGGTTATTTTTATGATCAATAACCAGGTTGATTATAAACTGGGATTAATACTTGCAGTTGGAAATATGTTAGGAGCTTTTGTAGGTGCAAAAGCAACTGTAAGCTGGGGACCAAAATTTGTTCGATATATACTTTTAATAGCGATATCGGTTTCAGCTATAAAACTTTTGGGATTATTTGATTTAATAAAATCTATTGTAGTTTGAAGAAATATGTGATTGTACCTGTCTGGTATGGTGTGTCCGGTTTTTTATCAAATTTTGCTTGTAGTGCTGCTTTTTTTGCTGCAGATAATAAATTAGCATCTAAAGTTGTACTTCCTTTTACTCCCGGCACTGCATTGGTTACATTTCCATATTTATCGACTGTAATTTCAACAACTACATTTCCTTCTATTTGATAATTATATTCGGGTTTAGGCAGTGATTCAGGATTTCTTCCAGCTAAACTATGTCGTATACCGCTTGTTCCCATACTGTTTCCGCCAGCGTGATTTTGAGAATCGACAGACCCGGTTGTTGAACCTTGATTATCTTCTCCTGTTGTTTCTCCTTCACTGGAACTGTTATTATTATTTCGATTTTTTCCGGGAAATAATGCTTGTTCGTTAACTTTTCTCTCTTCTTTAACTTCTGTTTTTTCCTCTTTTTCAGGTTCTGGTTTTGTTTCAGTTTTTGTTTCTTTTGTTTTTTCCTTTTCGCCCTGTTCTTTTACGGCAGGAGCTTCTTCATAATCCTGAGTTATTGAACCATCATCTGTAGGTGATGTGGTAGTTTCAGGAACAGATTCCTGACTTTCTTCGACAGATTCTTGTTGCACCGATTCAGAATATCTTGGTTCAAGCTGACCAAAGCCTTCATCACTATCGCCAAAATTAATTAAAATACCTTCTTCATCAGGTAAAGGGAGAGGTGTAGAGAAACCAAAAATCATAAAAATAACACCAATAATTATATGAAAAATTATTGTTCCGATTATACCATTTTTATGTTCTCTGATCTTAGATGACATATTAATTTGCTTGTGTTGCTAAAATCAATTTCCACTTATTGTTTTTGGCAATATTCATAATTTTTACTACTTCTTGTATAGGAACAGTTCTGTGAACGTGCAAAGAAATTGTAGGTTCTGCAATTTGTTCGTTTGAAAATCGATAGTGTAAAATTCCTTCAATATCTTCTAAAGGAATTTGTGTTGTTTCAATGTAATAGTTTAAATCTTCTGTAATTGAAATAGTTGTTATAGCAGAAGCTGATGTCTGTTGTGAGCTTTGTGGTAACAATAATTTTAATGCATTAGGTGCTATTAAAGTTGATGTTACCATAAAAAATATAAGTAACAAAAATACTATGTCGGTCATTGACGACATACTGAAATCGGGATTTACTTTAGTTCTTCGTTTTAACGCCATAACTGGTTAATTTAATTATTCTACAGGTTCGTTAAGAAGATCCATAAATTCAGAAGTGTTTGCTTCCAGTTGAAACACAACTTTTTCGACTTTGGCTACTAAAATATTATATGCAAAATAGGCTATAATACCTACCATTAATCCTGCAACAGTAGTTACCATAGCTGTATATATACCATTTGACAATAAGCTAACATCAATATTATTACCTGCATTTGCCATGTCGTAAAATGCACGAATCATTCCTATAACTGTACCAAGGAAACCTATCATAGGAGCAGCACCAGAAACAGTTGCGAGTGCTGGCAAACTTTTTTCCAGTGTTGAGATTTCCAGATTCCCAACGGTTTCTATGGCAGTATTAATATCGTTTAACGGACGACCTATACGTTGTAAACCTTTTTCGATCATTCTTGCAACAGGACTATTGGTTGACTGACATAATGCTAAAGCCGAATCAATTTTATCATCGTGTATATAATCTTTAATTTTATTCATGAAATTAATATCGGTTTGGGAAGCTTGTTTAATTGCAAAAAATCTTTCTATAAAAATATATACCGCAATAACTGAGAGTACTGCTATAGGGATCATAATCCATCCCCCTTTAAGTGCTAATTCCCAATATGATAATTTTATTTCTCCTGCTTCTGCAACAGTAGTATTAATGCTATCGGTTAAGTTTATTTGTAAAAGCATGAATAAGTTATTCATATTATTTTTGTTTTAGTCTGATTATTTAAACGATTATTTAGATATATTATTTTAAAAATTTTATTTTTCAAAGTTACAAAAAATGTAACCATTCACGGCATAAACCTAAAGTACAATTATAATGGTTCTATTGCTATCCGTCAGCCAATGGATTGTTCTATTGCCCGATTGTTCTATTGTTAGACTTTTAATTTTAGGTTTGTGTATTTGATAAGTTGATTTAGTTCTTTTGGCAACTTATCTAATTCTCTGAAAATATGATTATATTCTTTATTGGACAACAGGTTTCTAATTTTCGATTTTTCATTCCAGTCAAGAGATTCTTTGATGGAACCACTGCTGTAGCAATAAAACTTAATTTTATCTTTCTTATGATAACGTCCAAAACCCTCTGCAATATTTGCAGAGATTGAATCAATTGCTTCAACAAATTGTCCGCCAATGTGTTTTTTTGCAAACCAGTCCCATTTAACAACAATTTCCCATACATAATTGCTTAAATTAAAGGCTGTTTTATAAGCATCTATATCGTTGAGTTGTAAATACTTTTTTTCCATATTACGTGTTGTATTTCAACAATTGAACAATTGAACAATAAAACCCCGATACGCTTATTCTTCGCTACGAGGCAGGCAATTGAGTAATTTATTTATTAACTCTGTGAACGCTTACTTTTTCTTCCTGCTAATTCTTTTCCAAAATTTATCAAGTAGTTCAGAAAAGGAATTGAATTCTTCACGATAAAAGATTCCAACACCTTGTGTATATGGGGCATTTTCGTACTGCAGTTTATCGTTAGATTCATTAAAAGCTCTCACACGTAATTTGCCACTTTTATTAATTTTAACATCAACACTAAAATCGCCAACAATGTTACTTGTCTGATCAATAGCTTGTCCGCCATATCCAACATTACCGTCAATACTAACTCTGTCGTCAAAAATTTGAGTCGATAATGCTACTTCAACTTCATCTTGTGATATTTCGTCTCCGGGCCTGTAATTAACACCAATATCCCAATCATCACTAATTTGCGATAACCAATGACTTAATTGATTCGATAATAATTCACTAGCAGTTACTGTACCAATACCTGTTGTGCTTGAACTATTAGTTACACCAGATGTTTGTTCGCGCATAAACGAGTTTAATACAAGTAATGAGAGAAACTGTTTGTTAAGTTTTTCTTCAGTGTTTACAGCTGTTTTTAAAAGTGTTTTGGCTTCTTCGTCAGCTGTAGGAAGATTAATATCAAATCTAATATTCGGATTCATTAAATTATCTGTAAGGTATACCTGGCATTCAACAGGAATACGTTTTTTATAATCGTCGGTAGAATAATATGATAGAGTAGAATCAACAAGACTGCTTAACGAGGTTTTTAAGCCATAAATTGCTTCAAAATCAATATTTGCATTGTAGGGTTCTCCGTTCCATATAATATTACCACCGTGCTTAATTTTAAATTTTTTGTTAATCACATTTTGAAGGGTAAATAAATAATCTCCTTTTTCAATAGTAAAATCACCATACATTTTAAAGTCATTATTGGCATCAATTTCCATTTTTAAATTACCTTCACCTGTACCGCGTATCATATCACCAATTGTAGAATCAAAAATTAACAAGGCTTCTGCGTCAGGTGTAATTTCCAAATCGAAATTTAAACCAAATCCTGAATAATCGTAGTTATATTCTGAAGTGTTTGTTTCAACTTCTTCGGTTTTATTTATAAAAGTTAAGAAATTTGACTGGTCAGCATCTTGCAATTGAGTTAAAGGGATATTAATTTTAGTATTTTTTTCAGTTTTGGCCGAAATATCAATAAATGTATTTTCTTTATTTCCATTTATTTTAACGATTCCCGAAATATAGGCAGTACCATAAAAAGATTCATTATCTGCCCTTGTAGTATTCAATGCATGAATGCCATTTGCATCAATATTAAAATTGAAACTAATATCTTTCTTGGGACCAAACTTAACAAATCCATTGGCTAGTCCCATATTACCATAAGAATCAAATGCGTTAACATTCTTAAATAACAATGAATTCTTTGCTACCTGTACTTCTGTTGTAAAATTGTATCGTGTTTTAATGTAATCAATTGTCATAGCAGTATTTTGTATATATAAGCTGCCATTGAAATTAGGTTGTTTTAATGTTCCGGTTACTAAAACAGCACCATCACTAATTCCGTTTATATTTGATGCAAAGCTATTTAAAAATGGATTTAAAATATTTAAACCTAATTCATCCAATATAATGTTAAACATAATGTTTTTATCATCTGGATAATAATTGCCGGATATGTTAACAGTTCTTTTATCATTGTGTAAAGTTGAAGCTTCTACCTGAATGGCTTTATTCTTCTCAATCCAATGACTATTAATATGGGTATACCCAAGTTCTTCTTTATTTAAAATGAGATTATCAATCTCAAGGTCGGCATAAAATAGAGGATTATCGAAAATACTTGAGAAATTTGCTTTACCATTAATTATTCCTTCAAACTCCAGCTTTTTTTCTTTTGTAATAATGTTAACATGTGCAAGGTTTAAACTTCCTAAGTCAAGAAACAAAGTATCATCCGGATTTTCTGAAATTTTGCCATTGATATTAAAATATTGATTTCCATGATTTATTTTAAAATTATTAATTGTATAAGAAGTGGTATCAATTTTTATTATTGATTTATTAATGTACCAGAGCGAATCTTTAACTATTACCTGAGATGGTAATATTGTAATTTTAAACGAAGGATCGTCAAACGGTTCTTCTTTATTGATAGAAGTAGAAGCAAGAATTTTTCCTTCGTAATTAACAGTGTCGGTATTGCTCCAGTCAATTTTTAAATCAATATTATTGTGATGAGTTAATGATGTTGTTTTGAAATTGTCAAGTGTAAAATAATTATTAAGTAAAAAACTATTACATTTAGTAATAACAGTGAATATACTGTCATTTGAAAATGTATTTACGGTCAAATTGTTGAATGTATGTTTGTTATATTTAAATTCCTTCGCAAAAACATTTAAGAGCAGCATTTTTTGTTTTGCATTGTAGTTGAATCTTAAACTTGTACTGTCGCTAAAATAAATATTTGGAATAAAAAATCTACTTATGATATTCGTTTTTTTAAAGTCTAAATCCAAGGTGAAATTATTATTATAATCTAAAGTTAAAGTATCGGTTGGTTCTTTTATTAAAGCCGGCAGGTAATTATAATATAGATTCTGTAAGGATTGAAGTAGTAAACTTGATTTATAAGATCCAATTAGTAAAGCATCAATATAATCCGATTTTAATTCAATTCTATGAGTATCAGCAAATTGTTCAGAAATGAGCATTAAGGTATCAAAAGTCATTTCTTCATTAAGTTTTATAAGCTTTGTGTTTGAGAAATTAATTTCACCAATTGCATTATCTACATCAATTCCTTCGAAATTGGCAGTTACGTCAAATGATAAACTGGCGGTAGTATCTTTTTTATCAATATTTAAACCATAAAGGTTTGAATTTGGAACCGATGCTTTAAAATTAAAAGCAGGAATTTCTTTTGAGAAATCTATTCCTCCCCTAAAATCAACTTGAATATTAGGGTCAGAAATGCTTAAATACCCGTCGTATGTTTTTTCCGTTAAATATCCATCTAGTATAATGTTCTGATAATTGTAATCATTTATTTCAATATTATGAATAACACCATTGGTTGTACCTTTAATGGTTTTATTGGTGCTTGTTGTTCCCTTAATTTGAGCATTCATACTAATTTTACCAATTATTTCAGTACCTCTTACCAGTTCTCCGACATTAAAATTACTTGTTTTTAGATTTCCACTAAATGCCAAAGTTTTGGAAGTGCCAGATTGTAAAGAAAGGTCGGTTGAAATATTGCCGAGATCAGAAGTAAATTTTCCGTAGGTTACAAAATCATTATAGAATCCTGCAAAATTACCTTTGTAACTGATTATTCCTAATTTATCGAAACTCTCAGGAATTGAAAACCCATTTCCTTTTTTAAAGAATTTATTGATTATCTCAAAATCTTTGGCACAAGTTGTTAATTTCTTAAAATCAACATACATAAACATTTGCTTATGATCTGGTAGCCCGCTCAGATTAAAGTCAGTAATTAATTCGGTTTGTTCGCCAATGTGGAATTTTACATTTTTCCCTTTAAAGGTACTTAGTTTGCTGTACACTCTCCCTGAAAGTACTGTATTTACAGGAATGTTTTGAAATATTTGAGAAAAATAACCTATATCAATAAAACTTATATTTGATTCTTGCAAAGCAAAATCCAAGTATATATTTTTCGCAAATTGTTGGTATTCTTCAAAATCGTTATGACGGAAAACTAATGAATCGGCATTTATATAAGAATATGGAGTCCTGATTTTTAAGTTTCTGAAAATCATGTGTTGTTTTCCAATACTCATATTGAATTTCATATTATAAACAACAAAGCCAGATTTTTCCTGGAATTTTAGTTTTTTAGTATAAAAATTTATTACTCCGTTTTCAATTGTAAGGTTCCTTATATCCAAATCTGCTATATGACAGACTAAATCATTAAAACTTACTACTCCCTGATTTTTTTGTATTTTTTTAAAAGATTTAAACCGGAAAGTTGACTTGTGCATTTCAACGTTTTTAAAAGATATTTGCCATTTAGGTTTATTGTTAACGAATGTGTCTTTTTTGTGAGTATCCTCAGTGACAAACCTGATATTTATAGCTTGTAAAGAATCAAATTTATGCAGATAGATTTTGGCATTGACTAAATTTATATTGCTTAGTTCAATCACTCGCTGTTTTTTATCAAGCTTTTTTAAGTTGCAAATTATCTCTTCTGAAAAAAGCAATGTGTCTTTTAGTTGATCTTCGATATACACATTTTTTAACACTACACGATTAAAAAATTTAAAATTTACTGATTCAACTTCGAACTTAGCATTCAGATTTTTAGAAACTTCTTTGGCAATTTTTTGGGTAAGATAGGTTTGAACTTTACTGTTTTGTAAAACAAAAAAAGCCATTGTTGGTATTGCTATTATTACCAACAAAAAAATGATCAATATTTTATATATTTTTTTAATACTTTTGCCCTTTGAAACTCTAACGCAAAAGAAGCAAAAAAAATTATAAATAACTCAAATTCTAAGCATTAAATGAGTGTTATAATACTTGGGATAGAATCATCATGTGATGATACTTCAGCAGCAATTATTAAAGATGGTTATCTTTTATCAAATATAATTGCTAATCAGGACGTTCATAAAGCTTATGGAGGTGTTGTACCTGAGTTAGCTTCGAGGGCTCATCAGAAGAATATTATTCCGGTTGTTGATCAGGCATTAAAACTTGCAAAAGTTTCGAAAAATGATATTAATGCAGTTGCTTTTACTCGTGGACCGGGCTTATTAGGATCGTTATTGGTAGGAACTTCATTTGCTAAGTCATTTTCATTAGCAATGGATATTTCTTTAGTTGAAGTAAACCATTTGCAGGCACACATTCTGGTACATTTTATTAAAGAATTGGAGAAGGAGAAAAAAGTGCCGGAATTTCCATTTTTGTGTTTGTTGGTTTCTGGTGGGCACACACAGATTGTTATAATAAAAAACCATTTAGAAATGGAAATTATTGGGCAAACTATTGATGATGCAGCTGGCGAAGCTTTTGATAAATGTGCTAAAGTTATTGGTTTGCCTTATCCGGGTGGACCTGTTATTGATATAAATGCTCAACAAGGTAATAAGCATGCTTTTACTTTTAGTAAACCAAGAATAAAGAATCTTGATTATAGTTTTAGTGGATTAAAAACTTCCTTTTTATATTTTATTCGCGACAGTATAAATAAAAATCCTGATTTTGTGAAAGAAAATATGATGGATTTGTGTGCCAGTATACAGTTTACTATTATTGAAATATTAATGAGTAAGTTGGAAATGGCTGTGAAACAAACGGGAATAAATCAGATAGCTGTAGCTGGTGGTGTTTCTGCAAATTCCGGTTTAAGAAATGCCCTTGAGGAAAGAGCTAAAGATTTTGGATGGGAAACCTTCATGCCTGAATTCAAATTTACTACCGATAATGCAGCAATGATTGCTATTACAGGATATTACAAATATCTGAATAAAGAATTTGCCAGTCAGGATATTGTTCCATTAGCCAGACTTCCATACTAAAGCCTAAAACAGAAAGAGTTTTGATTTATTAAGTTTTATTTTTAGCCCAATATAAAGGAGTTGAAATAATAATTAATAGTGCTAGTGAAGATAATCCAATACCTATCCCGAATCTGTCAGCTAAAAACCCTATAGTTGGTGCAATTACAGCTGCTAAAAGACTTTTTGCTTGTGAATTAGCTGAAAGAGCAGTGGCTAAAATGTCATCTTGATATAATTCACTAACATAAGCAACACCAACTGGATTTCGAAGATTTTCAATAAGGTATATTCCTATGTAAAACATGATAGATGCAAAATAAAATCCGTAATGAAAAAATATTCCGCTTAAGAATGCCAGAGCGAATCCAATATACATAGTAGAATTTAATACTAGTTCTATTGATTTGAATTTGTCTTTTAATTTTCCTGCTTTTC
>DAOWML010000299.1 GCA_030643125.1 Bacteroidales bacterium | reverse complement strand
TTGGAACATTCGTTTGATAGAAATGACACATTGCCGCAGCTAAACCATCAGTTGCATCCAAATCAGAAGGCAATTCTTTAATCTTTAAAAGATTCTTTAAAAGTATTGCTACTTGCTCCTTTGAAGCATTTCCCTGACCTGTTATCGACATTTTAATTTTTCGTGGCGCATATTCAAAAATGGGAATTGATCTTGATAAGGCAGCCGATATTGCAACCCCTTGTGCTCTTCCAAGTTTAAGCATCGATTGAACATTCTTTCCAAAAAAAGGTGCTTCAACAGCCATTTCGTCTGGATGGTACTGGTCAATTAATGATGTAACCCGATCGAAAATTCGTTTAAGCTTAGTATAATGATCAGTAATTTTTTTTAGTTCGATTACACCCAATACAATTAGTTTTGCTTCTTTTCCTACAACCTTTATTAATCCATAACCCATAATGGTTGTCCCGGGGTCAATTCCTAATATGATTCTTTCTTTATCCAATGATTTAAAATTATATAGAACCTATTTCATCTTTTAAGTTGCGAATCTCTTTAAACGGCCTTCTGTATAAATCATAAGATGATTTCGTGCTTGAAAAAGAACCATTTTCAATATGATATAGTACTTCATCTAATGTAGCTTCTCCTATTCCAAAATTTGTTGAAATATCATCTTCAACATAGCTGTCGGCATTTAAGCCATCATAATATCCTCCGTAATTATCGGCATTTACCAGTTCAAAAGAAATTGGCACATAAACTAAATTGCTTACATTACTACTAAACGAATACATTCCAACGGGCTTACCATAGGTATCATCTCCAACTATATAAACGTCAATATGTGGATCGAGGCCGTTAATTATAACCTCGCTGGCAGAAGCAGAGCCTTTACTTGTAATAAAGTAAACTTTATTCAATCCTAAAGAACTGGGGTCTTTCTCAAAATTAACTCCTTCATCCATATTCGATCTGTCATTATTATGCACATACTTTACAAATAACTTCCCATTTATATCATCCGGAATAATTAAGCCTGCAAGGTGTATAACAACATCCATTCTTCCACCACCATTATATCTTAAATCTATCACTAATTCACTAACTCCTTCATTCTTAAAAAAAATAAAGACATCAGTTAATTCATCTTTTGACGGACCAATAAAACTTTTAAATACAAAATAACCTACCTTAGAACTTCCGTTTTCAATAACACTTGCATAACCAACGGTATTCATGGTAACAAGTTTTTTCAGGAAGGTTTCAGAAACAATAACACCGGTTGGAGATTCAAATTCCATTGTATTGCTAACTCCAATTTCATTTGCTCCTAACAAATCGCTTAAATTGGAATTCTCGTCAACAATATTTCCGTTTATTTTTTTTATTATCCATCCTCGTTGTATCTCAAAATCATTTAACTCGGAATCATCAAACAAAAATGTAATTCTTACATTTCCACCAGAATCCGGTGCATATCCAAAACCATATCCGACATAAGTTCCTTCTTTGTACAATTGATCATGTGCTTCTTGAGTGGTAATGTAACTCCATTTATCTCTGGGTTCATATCTCATTGCTTCCAGTAAATCATTCGGATCAGTATAATTATCAGGATCAACATCAGAAATAGAATCTTTCCAATAATAATACGAATCCATTATTGAATATAACTCGCTAACAGTATCAGAACCCGGAGGATATATTTTATCCTTTTCGCATGAGTTAATAAAAACAAGGCCAATTAATAAGGCCAAAACTAAAGACAAATTATAAATTCTATTTTTCATAACTATTTATTTTCCTTTTTGCTTGCTGAATTAATATTCCTGAAATGATCAAAATTAATCCAAAGAATGTGGTTATAAATATTTTTTCTCCTAAAATTATGCTTATAAATACTAACGAACAAAAAGGTGTTAAATATATTAAGTTGCTAATTTTATCTGTTCGTCCTATTAGCTTTAATGCTTTTAACCATAGAACAAATGTTATGCCCATTTCAAATAAACCAATATAAACTCCGGCTAATAATCCTTCGATACTTACTGATTTTATATCTGAAAATATTAAAGTTGTTATTGTTATAAACAAAAATGCAAATAAAAAATTAAGAAATAATTTTAATATATCATCTCGTTTATCTTTAATATTAAGTAACCAAAACAAGGCCCAAACAACCGAACTGCTTAAGGCTAAAATAACACCTAAAGGATTAGAAAATTTCATGTTCATTACGTTTCCTTCTGAAGATATTATAACAACACCTAAAAAACTTAATACTAAAGCTAATATGCTTTTTAAACTTAACTTTTGTTTTAGAAACGGAACAGATAATAAAACTATGATTATTGGCCATACAAAATTTAATGGCTGTGCAATCTGTGCAGGGAGTAGAGAATACGCAATAAATAAAACTGTATAATAAAGAAACGGATTTAAAAAGCCCAGTATGATTGAATGAGAATAATCTTTAATTGATAGCTGCTTTATTAAGATCAGTTTTTTTTGATATAATAAAACAAAAAACAAAAATATAATTGTTGTACATGTAGCTATAAATAGCAACTGAAAATAATCGACGTATCTTAATCCAATCTTAAATGCCGAAGCAGATGTTCCCCAAAAAAGAATTGTCAGTCCTACATATATATATGCTTTACTCTGGTTTTTCATTTTTGAGTAGAATCTTTAATTGAAAAGAAAAGAGTATTATACTTTTCATTTATCAGGTATATGTTTGAATCAACCCTTGCTTTTAAAAAATTTATCATTTCATAAATCTCTTTTGTTTCCAAAATATATTCGGATTTTGAAATCTGGTTATTTAAAAACTCATTTTTCAACGACGACAATTGATCTTTTGCGAAGTAAATTTCTCTTTGAGTTTGAAGAATAATTTCATTAAAATCACTTATATTTTGTTCAAGATACTGGTAAAATCCAAGTGAATCAGGAAGATTTAAATTCTGAGCTAAAGAATCGATTCTTAAGCTGTCATCAATAAGTAAGTAAAAGTTATCTGAGGTAAAATTATACTGATTCTGTACAACATCTAATAAACTATCCGTAACTAATAATAATTTATCAACTTTTGTAGTATCAGGGGTTTCCTTCCTTTTACAATTTGAAAATAAGATAGATACCAGTATTAAAATAATTATTCGTAATCTCATAATGCTAGTTTTGAGAATAGAAACTAATAATACGAAAAAATTTAAATTTAAACTGTCTAAAATAAGTTAAAATTATATAACGAGTAATCCTACTTACAACTTTAATATTAGTCATTATTATTTTAATAGTTTTAAATTGCAAACAAGAATTTAGAAATCAACAATAAATAATTTCAAATTTTAGGCATTTTAAAACTTTAAGCATTTCTAATCAATAATATC
>DAOWML010000054.1 GCA_030643125.1 Bacteroidales bacterium | reverse complement strand
TGAAAAAGCTTCAAAATGATTTGCAAACAGAAACAGTTCATGCCGAAACAGCATTTAAAAAGTTGATTCGAATTATTGACGCATTTGATACCCGGTTAAATATATTTTTAGGACTTATTTTAAATGCTACCCTAATGTGGGATTTGTATTCTTTAATGCGACTGGAAAGATGGAAAGTAAAATACGGACAAAATATAAAACGGTGGGTACAAGTTATTGCAGAGTTTGATGTTTATTGTAGTATGGCAAATTACAGTTATAATAATCCGGATTTTGTTTACCCACAGGTGTCCGGTTTAATAGTCTTGGATTCTGAAGAATTAGGCCATCCTCTAATTCCAAGAACAAAGCGGGTGAATAACAATTTTAAAATTGATAAACAAGGCGAAATTGATATTGTTACTGGTGCTAATATGGCTGGTAAAAGCACTTTTTTAAGAACTATTGGTGTTAATTTAATTCTTGCAATGAATGGAATGCCTGTATGTGCTAAAAAATTTGATTTTAGATTGATGGATTTATTTTCAGGAATGCGAACAGCAGATTCTCTAAAAGAAAATGAATCGTACTTTTATGCTGAACTAAAAAGATTAAAATACATTATCGAAAAATTAAAGCAAGGTAAAACTACCTTTGTTTTATTAGACGAGATTTTAAAAGGGACTAATTCTGCCGATAAAGCGAAAGGATCGTGGAAATTTGTTGAACATTTAATAAAGTTAAAAGCTACAGGGATAGTTGCAACGCATGATTTAACTTTATGTAATCTGGGAAAAGATTATCCGGATAATATTAAGAATAAGTGTTTCGAAGTTGAAATTGATGCAGATAAAATTAAATTTGATTATAAACTTCGCCCCGGAATAACTCAAAACATGAATGCCTCGCTATTAATGCGACAAATGGGAATCTTTTCAAATTAACATTTTTTCAACAATCTGTATGCATCATTATTCGTTGATTTTTATTTAATTTGCATGATTTATTAATTCTTAATCTAAGTTTGATTCAAGAAATTAACGAATGGCCTGATAGTAAGTAAAATACATTTCCAATATTCCATTATTCCAAAATTTCTAATAATCGAATATGGTGTTAATCAGTATTATTCAGGCTAGTGAACTAAATTTTATATCGAATTGATGTTAATTTATCAACAGCTTTAAGCCATGCCTGTTGATAAACAATTTCAGCAGGAACTTTTCTTTTAATTATATTTATGAAAAATTTGGTGAGATGACGGCAATATATACAGAAGATAGTATACGTACACTTGATTGGAAAGAACACATAAGGAAGCGTCCGGGAATGTATATCGGAAAATTAGGTGATGGTTCTTCGCAGGATGATGGGATTTACGTATTATTAAAAGAAGTTATGGATAATTCCATCGATGAGTATATGATGGGATTTGGAAAGACAATTGATATTGAAATAACCGATAGTTATGTAAAAGTAAGGGATTTCGGTCGTGGAATACCTTTAGGAAAATTAATGGATGTTGCTTCAAAAATGAATACAGGAGCAAAATATGATTCCAAAGCTTTTAAAAAATCAGTTGGTCTGAATGGTGTTGGTATTAAAGCGGTTAATGCTTTATCAGCCAGTTTTAAAATAGAAGCTTTTCGCGATGGAGAAAGAAAATGTGTTGAATTTGCTAATGGCGAGGTGATTAGCGATGAAGATGTCCAGAAAACATCTGAAAAAAATGGTACTTTAACAACCTTTGTGCCCGACAGAGAGATATTCGGGGATTACCACTACATTGAAGAATATGTTGTTGTTCTTATTCAGAATTATGTTTTTTTAAACTCCGGCTTAACTGTTAAACTAAATGGTAAGAAGTATTATTCTGATAACGGACTTCGTGATCTTTTAGATCAGAATATGAGTTCTGAAGGATTATACCCGATTATTCATTTAAAAGGTGAAGATATTGAGGTAGCTATTACACATGGCAATCAGTATGGCGAAGAGTATTATAGTTTTGTTAACGGCCAGCATACAGTACAGGGAGGATCACATTATACATCTTTCCGCGAAGCATATGTTAAAATAATTCGCGAGTTTTATAAAAAGGATTTTGATGCTTCAGATATTAGAACATCTATTGTTGCAGCTATAAGTATTAAGGTTGAAGAACCTATTTTCGAGTCGCAAACAAAAACAAAGCTTGGTTCAAAAAATATAGCTCCAAATGGTCCTTCCATCAGAAACTTTATAGGAGATTTTTTAAAGAAAGAGCTTGATAATTACCTTCACCGAAACGATGAGGTTTCTGAAGCACTTCACAGGAAAATTATCGAATCAGAAAAGGAGAGAAAAGCAATTTCCGGAATTAAAAAATTAGCTAAGCAAAGAGCAAAAAAAGCAAGCCTTCACAATAAAAAATTACGTGATTGTCGGATGCATTATAACACAAACGATGAACGTAAAAACGAAACAATGATTTTTATTACCGAGGGAGATTCAGCAAGTGGTTCTATTACAAAATCGCGCGATGTAAATACTCAGGCTGTTTTCAGTTTAAAAGGTAAGCCATTAAATACTTATGGTTTAACTAAGAAAATTGTTTATGAAAATGAGGAGTTTAATTTATTGCAGGCGGCTCTCGATATTGAGGAAGGAATTGAAAACTTAAGATATAAGAATGTAGTTATAGCAACCGATGCCGATGTAGATGGTATGCACATTAGATTACTGCTAATTACATTTTTTCTACAGTTTTTCCCTGATCTGGTTAAAAACGGGCACCTGTTTATTTTACAAACCCCTTTGTTCAGGGTTCGGAATAAAAAAGATACCATTTACTGTTATAGTGAAGTAGAAAAGACTAAAGCTATAAACAAACTGAAAAATAATACTGAAATAACAAGGTTTAAAGGTCTTGGTGAAATATCGCCTGATGAGTTTAAGTATTTTATAGGTAAAGATATTCGTCTGGATCCTGTTCGACTTAGGAAGGAGGATGCGGTAAAAGATTTGCTGGAGTTTTATATGGGTAAAAACACACCTGAAAGACAGGATTTTATTGTTGAAAATCTTAAAGTAGAGGTAGCAGATTAATAGAATTGGCTATGATATAAACTAATGTGGTGAAATAGGTTTTATTCTAACTCAAGAAAAACAATGGAATATTGGAATATTGCAATATTGGAAAAGATTATGAAATTTCCATTTTTCCTCCCGAAAACTTTCGGAATTTCATTATTCCAAGCATAAAAGGGCTAAATTTAAAAGATAACTTTTATAAATCCACATATATTAAATTATAGTTATAGAATTTTACATAAATTGATCATTTAAAAGATATTGTTGTAAGGATGAGTAACGAGAAAAACGAAAAAACAGATCAACAAAACAAAGAAAAATTAAAACTGAATTCAGAAATCTCTGATAAGGGAAAGCATAGTGAAGAGATGCATAAAATAGTGCATCTGTCGGGAATGTATAAAGACTGGTTCCTTGATTATGCTTCGTATGTAATACTCGAAAGAGCTGTTCCTCATTTACATGATGGACTAAAACCTGTTCAACGCAGGATTTTACATGCAATGAAAAGGCTTGATGACGGAAGGTATAATAAAGTTGCCAATATTATTGGTTATACAATGCAGTATCATCCTCACGGAGATGCGTCAATTGGAGATGCTCTTGTTCAACTTGGCCAGAAAGATTTATTAATTGATGCTCAGGGAAACTGGGGAAATGTTTTAACTGGCGATGGAGCTGCTGCATCAAGATATATCGAAGCCCGATTATCAAAGTTTGCCCTGGATGTTGTTTTTAATCCTAAAACTACTGAATGGAAAAAGTCATACGATGGACGAAACAACGAGCCGGTTACGCTGCCTGTTAAGTTCCCTTTGCTTTTGGCGCAAGGTGTTGAGGGAATCGCAGTTGGCCTTGCTTCAAAAATCTTACCTCATAATTTTAACGAATTAATTGATGCTGCAATAGCATATTTAAAAGGTAAAAATTTTGAAATTTATCCTGATTTTCTAACAGGAGGGATAGCTGATTTTAGTAAATACAATGAAGGCATACGTGGTGGTTCAATAAAAATCCGGGCAAAAATTGAAAAAGAAGATAAGAAAACGCTAAAAATCACAGAACTTCCTTTTAGTAAAACAACGCAAAGTCTTATAGATTCTATCTTAAAAGCAAATGAAAAAGGAAAAATAAAGATCAGGAAAATTGATGATAACACAGCCGAAAATGTAGAAATATTAATTCATCTACCGGCAGGAACTTCGCCCGACCAAACAATAGATGCACTATATGCTTTTACTGATTGTGAAGTTTCGATATCGCCAAATTCATGTGTTATTGAAAATTCAAAACCTGTATTTATAGGAGTTTCTGAAATGCTTAAGAATTCGGCTGATAATACAGTTGAACTATTAAAGAAAGAACTCCAAATTAAAAAACATGAGCTGCAGGAGGCATGGCATCTTACATCACTGGAAAAAATCTTTATTGAAAACAGAATATATCACGATATAGAAGAATGCGAAACATGGGAATCTATAATAAAAACTATTGATAAGGGGCTTGAACCATTTAAGAAAATGTTACTACGTGAGGTAACAGAAGAGGATATTGTAAAGCTTACCGAAATCAAAATTAAACGTATTACGAAGTTCGATATTAAAAAAGCTGATGAATATATTCGAGGACTTGAAGAAGAAATAAAAGAAGTTCAGAATCATCTGGATCATATTATTGAATATGCAATTAACTATTATAAGCAAATACGCAAAAAACATGGTGATGGCCGTGATAGAAAAACAGAAATCAGAAATCTTGATTCAATAGCTGCAACGCAGGTTGTTGTAGCCAATAGAAAACTTTATGTAAATCGTGAAGAAGGTTTTATTGGGACAGGTCTTAAAAAGGACGAATATGTGAGCGAGTGTTCAGATATTGATGAGGTGATTGTATTTCTTCGTGATGGTAAATATATAATTACCAAAGCTGACGATAAAGTATTTGTTGGTAAAGATATTATTCATGTTGCTGTTTTTAAACGAAACGATAACCGTACAATTTATAATATAATCTATCGTGATGGCCTAAACGGAGCTATCATGATCAAACGGTGTGCTATTAAAGGAATAACGCGTGATAAAGATTACACTATTTCGAAAGGTACTAAGGGATCGAAGATTCTTTACATGACAGTTAATCCAAATGGTGAAGCAGAAACTGTTAAGATATATTTACGTCCACGACCAAGATTGAAAAAACCGATTTTTGAATTTGAATTTAGCGAATTAGCAATAAAAGGTCGACAATCAATGGGTAATATCCTTACAAAATATGCAATTCATAAAATTGTATTGAAGGATGAAGGAGTTTCTACACTGGGAGATAGAAAGATTTGGTTCGAAGAAGAAGTATTGCGTTTAAATGCCGATGGAAGAGGAAATTATTTGGGGGAATTCCATGGTGATGATAAAATTCTGGTTGTTACTAAATCAGGAAAGTACAGATTATCAACGTATGATTTAATGAATCATTTTGAAGATGATGTTATGATTGTTGAAAAATTCAGACAAGAAAAAATATTTTCTGCAGTGTACTACGATGCTGATCTGGAATACTATTACATTAAAAGGTTTATCATCGACCCTATTGATAAGCCAACAAGTTTTATAGGCGATAACGAAGAATCACGATTAATTAAATTAACAGAAGTTGAATATCCAAGACTGGAAGTTTCATTTGGAGGCAGACATAAAAATCGTGAAAATGATATAATTGAAGTTGCTGAATTTATTGGTGTTAAAAGTTATAAGGCAAGAGGGAAACGACTATCTAATTACGAGGTAAAGGTGGTTAAAGAACTTGAACCTTTAATTATTAAGGAAGAAGATCCAGAAATGCCGGAATCTGTAGAAGATATGAAGGATGAGGATCCATCTCAGATGAGTTTGTTTGAAAATGGTAAAAAATAATGAATTTTTATTCCAATTAGATTTTTTGTATATTTAAATGTCTAAATTTAGAATTCGGTTTTTTAAAATTTAAGAATGAAATAGCAAATTATTGCTCTATTTATGTATCTGGGAAAATGGATTCTTGGAATGTTGGATTGATGGAAATCCTATATTTATCGTTTACCAATTATCCAATATTCCATTATTCCAACAATTAAATATAAATATTTCGACAATTCAATTTGCGGATTATTTTACGAATTTGTATTAAAGATTGAGGTCAGAAATTATTGTTTATGAGAGTTTTTCTAATTGGTTTTATGGCAAGTGGCAAATCTTTAGCCGGGAAAAAACTTGCTAAAAAGATCGGATTGCCTTTTGTTGATCTTGATGATTATATTGAAGAAAAATACAGCTCGACTATTCGTTCACTTATTTATAATCTGGGAATGGATAAATTTAGAGAAATAGAAAAACAATCTTTAGAGACCATAATTAATAAAAACGAAAATATTCTGCTTTCAACTGGTGGTGGCACTTCATGTTATTTCGATAATATGAAATTGATGAATGAGACTGGAGTTACCATTTATCTGGAAGTTGATATTCATACACTGGTTAATCGGTTAATGCATGCAAAAAAAGACAGGCCTTTAATCTGGGGAAAATCAAGAGAAGATTTAACTGTTTATGCAAAAGATCTGTTAGGTAGAAGACAGGTTTATTATCAAAAAGCCATGCATACGATAAGTGGTAAAGACTTAAAAATAGAATCGTTGGTTAATTTGCTTGAGATTTAAACTTAATAATTTTAAATTTTTATTCCGATTGACAGAACATCATCAACTTGTGGTTGTTGCCCTTTCCAGTTGATGAGAGTTTCATAAAGAATTCTTTTTTGCTCAGGCATTTCTTTTTCGTGAATATCAAGAAGTAATTCTCGTAAATTTCCGACTCTGAATTTCTTTTTTCGTGGGCCTCCAAACTGATCGGCAAAGCCATCAGTAAACATGTAAAACAAATCCCCTTTTTGAATATCTATTGTGTGATTGGTGAATGGAGCAATAGATTTTTCTGATATCCCCACCGGCATTCTGTCAGCTTTTATTACATTGAGCATATGATCGCGGATATAATATAAGTGATTATACGCACCAGCGTATTCAAGACTCATTTTGTTGTAATCAATAACAATCAGAGATAAATCTATTCCGTCTTTAGATTCATTAATCCGGTTGGCATGTACCATGGTTTTTATTATTTTTCTTCTTAACAAGGATAAAATTTCGGAAGGCTTAATAATTTGTTCATCGTAAATAATTTCGTTTAAGAAATTTATTCCTATTATACTCATAAATGCACCAGGAACTCCATGTCCTGTGCAATCGGCAGCAACAATAATTGATTTGTTGTTAATTTCCGCCACCCAATAAAAGTCGCCACTTACTATATCTTTTGGTTTAAATAAACAAAATCCTTTTTTTAGAATCTTTTGCAATGTAATTTTATCGGGGAACAATGCTATTTGGATATGTTTTGCATATTCGATACTGTCAGTAATATCCCTTTTTTGATTTAAAATTTTATTTGTTTGTAGTTCGGAAAGATCAATTTGACGTTTTATTTCATCACGCTGAGCTTCAATTTCGTCACGTTGAGTTTCAATTTCTTCTTTTTGCTGCATAACTTCAGCATTTCGTAATCGCAGAATCTGATTATTATTTTTACGAAATTTATTTATACGAATTAGGATGATTAATAAAATACTAAAAATAGCCAATCCGGATAAACCGAGAATATTTAGAATCTCCTTTTGCTTCTTTTGTTTACTTAATAATTCAATTTTTTGCTTTTTTTTATCTGTCTGATATATTAATTCTAATTTAGCAATCTGAGAGTTAGATTTTTCATTTATCCTGTTGTTTTTAAGTTCATAGAATTTCTCAAGATAAAGAAGAGATTTTTTTGTATTTCCAATTTTTTTATAAACCTGATAAAGAATATCAAAGTTCATTTCAAGAGAATGTTTGTAATTCAAAGAGTCGCAAATGACAATGCTTTTTTCGCAATACTCAATAGCAGTATTGTAATTTCGCAGCTTAAAATTTATTTCTCCGAGATTAAGGTACGATGTTGATATCCCTTCCAAGTCGTTTAAATCAAGCTCAATATTTAATGATTTTCTATAAAAATCTCTGGCTTGTGCAAATAAGTTAAGATATTTGTGTAGAACACCCAGGTTATTATAAGTACTACTTAATCCATTAATGTCGTTAAGTTTAAGATTTATTGCCAAAGCTTTTTTATAGCACTGTATTGCCTCAGAATAGTTATCAATTGCTCTGTAAACAGTTCCTAAATTATTATATGCTCTTCCAATACCTCTTTCATCTTCCGTTTCTATTTGGCTGTTTAGAAATTTTTGGAAATAATTAAGAGAATTGGTATAGTTCTCCTGGTAAAAGTGAGCCTCACCCAAAATCTGATAACAATACTCAATAATATTTGTGCTATCATATTTTTCGGCAAGAATTAAAAATTTATTGGCTAAACGGATAGCTTTATCAGGAGCATTATATATGTAGTAATCGGTTAAGGCATAATAATATGGAATTTTTTTTATTCCTTCAGATTTTTCCAAAATAACTTCGAGGGAATCTATATTGTAGTCTTGAGCAAATGTTTTATTAATCCCCATTGAAGAGAGAATTAATACTAAGAAAATAAAAAAAGCTGGTACTCTGTTTTTCATATCAGCATTAAAAGAAAAAGGTTTATTCCTATATCTTACTAACTTACGAAAAAAAACAGAAAAGGATTCAATTAATTTATTCTTTTAAAGAGAATTAAAAAAGGAGCATCATTTAATGCTCCTTCAAATGGTTTATGCAAAAATCTGAAGATCGTGCAATTTTTTATAAACTCCTTGTTTTGCAAGTAATTGTTTATGTTTGCCTCTTTCAACAATTTCCCCTTCATGAAGTACACAAATTTCATTGGCATCGCGAACGGTTGAAAGTCTGTGAGCAATAACGATGGAAGTTCTGTTTTCCATTAATTTAAACAAAGCATCCTGAACAAGTTTTTCTGATTCAGTGTCTAATGATGAAGTTGCCTCATCCAGAATAAGAACAGGTGGATTTTTTAATACCGCACGTGCAATACTAATTCTTTGCCTTTGTCCTCCTGAAAGTTTGCTTCCACGGTCACCTATATTTGTTTGGTAACCATTTTCGGTTTGTAAAATAAATTCATGTGCGTTGGCAACTTTCGCTGCAGCAATAATTTCTTCCTCAGTTGCATTTTCCATTCCGAAAGCTATATTATTATATATTGTATCATTAAATAAAATTGATTCCTGACTTACTATTCCCATAAGGTTTCGAAGATCTTTTATTTTTAAATTCTGAATATTATGTCCGTCAATTAGAATTTCACCTTCAACTACATCATAAAATCGTGGCAACAAATCAACTAATGTAGATTTACCAGAACCCGACTGGCCTACTAATGCAACTATATTTCCTTTCTTAATCTTAAGGTTAATATTTTTCAACACATAGTCCTCAATATACTTAAAGCTTAGATTCTTGTATTCAATCTCAGTTTTAAAATCTTCAATAGCTTCAGCATTTGGTTTTTCATTAATGGTTATATCAGCATCAAGGATAACATTTATTCGGTCTAATGAAGCTAAGCCACGCTGAAGATTATAATAGGCAGTTGATAGATCTTTTGAAGGAGTAATAATTTGTGAAAAAATTACCAGATAAGCTATAAATGTTTGTGGTAACATACTAACATCCTGGTTTAAAACCATGCTGCCCCCATACCACATAATAATAATAATAACTATTGTTGCTAATAATTCACTTGATGGCCCGGCAAGATCTTTTCTTCGCCAAATTTTATTCATTAAGCTGGTGTAAGAATTATTCTCATCGATAAAACGTTGATTTATTTTTTTCTCCGTATTAAAGGCTTTAATAATTCTCAGGCCAAAGAGTGTTTCTTCAATGTAGGACATTATTAATCCAAGTTTATTTTGTCCTTTAACAGATTTACGACGTAATGATTTACCAAT
>DAOWML010000009.1 GCA_030643125.1 Bacteroidales bacterium | reverse complement strand
TTGGAATAGGAGAGTTCTGTACCATAAAGGTTAAGGCTGCACCAGTATGATGTAGAGTATCTGTTCCATGTCCAATAACAATACCATCTATTCCATTTTTTATTTCTTCTCCAATGGCTTTTGCAAGTGCTATATATTGTTTAGGGCCCATATTTTCACTGAAAACGGCAAATACTTTTTCTGTTGTCAGGTTACAAATGTCAGCAAGTTCAGGTACCGCACCATATAGTTCACCTGGCGAAAAGGCTGGTATTACGGCCCCTGTTCTATAATCTAGTCGGGAGGCTATAGTTCCACCGGTACCAAATAGTTTTACATTTGGCAGGCCTTCAGTTATAGGAAATTCTTTTTCAGGGATTTTGTAATTGGCTTTTTTATAACCAGTTTCTTTCATCTCTTTAATAGTGCCAATATCAATTCCTATGTTATACCCTGTAGCAATTTTTAATACAATGTGAATATCATCATCGTTTTCGGCTCGTGGAAGAACTGTGCCTTTAAAATTACCTCTTGTAGTTTGGATTGATGTTTGACCCCAAACCCTAACATTATATTTTTTTAGAACTTCTAATGCTTTGCCTTTATATCCTTGAAAAATATCTTCGTTCATTATTTTTGGATTTGAATACCTGCCTGTCGCTTGCCTGACGGCAGTCAGGGCAGATAAGTTAAAAATGAAATTAATTTTGTTCTATTGCTTTTGCCAATTGATCTGGCGGGATATTACCTATTGCTGTTTTTTGTAATTCACCCATAATCCATTGTTTTGATACTTTATCATTTTTAGAGATTTTAATCTCAGAAAATTTTTGTTTTAAAAATGGAATTTTTGATAAGATTTCTTCTTTAGGAACAGATTTAAAGTTGATGCTTGTGAGAATAGAATCAAAATCCATTTTTGGGTGTTGATAAACTACCGGAAGCATATTTTTGCTTAGCTGAATATCCAGTTTCTTATCAGTTAAATATTTAAAAAGATCATAAATTTTAGAGTATTCAAATTTATCTGCCGATGTATAATGGCCCTCAACAAATTTTAATCGATGTCCAATAAATGTTCCTATAAACTTTGGTTTAATCTTTAATGTATTGATAACTTTTTCAATAAGTAGGAACAGATTATTTCTAAAAATAAATGTGTATGTATCTTCAGGGATTCCCCACTTTTTTAGCTGATTATACCTGTCAATTACATCCGATGGTAAATTTTTACTAAGTCCATCAATATAACTATTTTCTAAAGGAATTGGTGCTGAATCAGTATCTGGATACATTCTGTCAGCTCCTGGAAGAACTCTTTCAAAAATAGTTGTTCCATCAAGGAATGATTTACGAGTTTCTTGTGGAACTCCTTCGAATGCCATTTGGCATCTTTCTTCAATAGTTTCTAATGCTGTTGGGATATCTTCATCTGGTGCCCAGAAAATGATTTGAGCATCATTTTTATTTGCATTCAGGAGCTCTTTTATTTTATTGAAATTTTCGTCTATAACTTTCAGTTCTAACTCTTCAGAGTGAATCATGTTTGGTTTTTCTAAACAAGCTATAACTTTTAATCTGTCAGATATTTCATTGGCAAATATTTTTCCTGGTTGGGTAAAATGAGATAAAATACCTTTGAAATTTGGCAGATTAACTGCAATTATTCTGTATTTATCGATTAAGCCATCGGTAATTGGTTCATATTTTAAATCAAAATCACGATAATTTATTTCCTGATGCTGAATTTTCCATTTCGAAGTATCTTTTATTCTATCGTTTAATTTACTGCGAACATTTAATAATGCCCACTGACGAAATGCTTCAATATGCGATAATTCAGGTATCAATTTATTATACGAAACACCTTTAATTTCAACACGATCTCCACCTTTGCAACTAACGTTAACATCTTCGCGACCAGCACCACTCCCAATTCGAACTTTTCCGGTACTTCTGTTTAAAAATCGAATATATTCTGCAGCTTCCTTTAATTCATCTGGAGTAAACATATCAGGATAAGTTACTGTTTCAATTAAAGGCATTCCTAAGCGATCCGTTTTATAAATCCTGGTATGGCGAATATCAGAAATCTCTCTGCATGAATCTTCTTCAATACTTAATTGAATCAGTCTTACTTTTTTATTTTTTAAAGGAATTTCTCCTTCAACTCCTAGTATCGCAGTACGCTGAAATCCTGTAGGGATACTACCATCCAAATACTGTTTACGTGTAATATGTACTTCACCAACAATATTTAACTTACATAACAACGATATTTCTAATGCGTATTCTAAGGCTTCTCTGTCAATTTTAAAGGGAGGAGTATCATCAACTTCGTAAGTACATGCCGTTTTATTATTTAAACGGTATATAATTTCTTTACGGGTCTTATATTCCATTAATGCTGTTCCATCATACTCTCCAAGCTCACTTAATGTCGGGCGCATATGTCGGATAACTTCTGCATTATAATCATCATGAGCATGAAAAATGCCTGCCGGACAATGACAGAATAATTTTTCTTTAGTTTTTAATTGTTGATGAACTTCTAATCCCGACATAAAGCCAATTCGCTTATAATCAGCTTTAGTGGCTTTCTTTCTTGGTACATATCCAATTTCCTTTTGGGTTTGCTCATAATTCTGTTTAGGGTTAAAATCGGTAGTTTCAGGGGATTTATTTTTTTTCATAGTAAGTTGTAAGTTTTTAGAATGCTGTAAGCAAATATGCTTGCTTAGAAAGAGCGTTAAATTAGTAAAAAAAAAAGGAGATATAAAATTAAAACTTTAAACTTTAAAACAGTTTATGAACAAGAATTTAGTTTTGATAAAACCTGAATATAATTTATGTTCGAACAATTAATATACCATTACTTGTTGTTGGTTACTTGTTTTAAAAACCAGAAACTAGTAACAAGGAACCAGCTTTAATAAATTAATATAAGCTTATTGAGCTTGGTAAAGATTTCGTGATAAATGAGATCTGTGCTTAATTAAACCTTATGGTTTTTTCAGGGCTTAAGCGAGAAATAATATATGATGGTACAAGCAGCATAACAACTGTTATGACTAATGTTCCTGAATTCAACGCAAGAATATGCCAGAGTTTTAAATTGATAGGAACAGCTTCTAAATAATAGGATGTAGGATCGAGTTTGAAAATTTGAAACTGAGCTTGCAAAATACAAATTGCAATTCCAATTATATTCCCCCAAATTAATCCTTTCGAAATTAAAAATCCTGATTGATATAAAAAGATTTTCCTAATAGACCAATTTTTAGTTCCAATGGCTTTAAGAATTCCTATCATATTTGTACGTTCAAGAATTAAAATTAGTAATCCGGAAACCATATTAAATCCTGCAACAGAAATCATTAATACAAGAATTACCCATACATTCATATCAGTTAAATCTAACCAATCAAACATTTGAGGATACTTTTGTTTAATGCTCACAACTTTCAACTTGGTTCCATCCGGATTAAAATGAAACCCTACAATGTCACGAACATCTTCTGTCATCTTATCTAACTGAGAAAAATCTTCAATTAAAACTTCGAAGCCACTAATTTGATCATTAGTCCAATTGTTCAGTTTTTGAATGTGTTTAATATCAACTAGGGCAAATTTTTCATCGAACTCTGCCAGGTTGGTTTCATAAAAACCTGAAATAGTGAATGAACGCATGCGTGGAGGTTGTTGAATAAAATAAGCAATTATTTTATCTCCAACTTTTAAATTCAATAGCTTTGCAATATAATTTGAAATAATAATGTCATTTGTTTTTGCAGAATCATTTACTCTGAAAGATACTCCATCAACCATGTTCTGGTCAAAAAATGACCAGTCGAAATTACTGCCAATACCTTTTAAGACTAGGCCTTGAATGTCTGTTTTGGTTTTTATTATTCCGGCTTTTATTGCAAATTCCTGAATGTTTTTAATCCCTCTCAATTCGCTAATATCTGTATAAAAACTTTGTTGCTTATTTATTGGCGCAGTCTCGAACGATATATTGGTGTCGTAGTTTACAATTTGAATATGAGAACCAAATCCTATAACCTTATTACTAATTTCAGATTTAAAACCGGTAACAATTGCCACTGACAGAATCATTACGGCTAAACCTAAAGCAATGCCAATAACAGCAATGGTAACAATAGGTTGCGATATTCCCTTCTTTACAGATTTATCTGAAAATATACGTTTAGCAATAAAAAGTTCTGTATTCAAAATTCTTCTTTTTTATATAGATTTCCACAAATGTAGCAAAAATAAAACACTGTATTGTTAGGAAAATTGTTTATACAAATCATTAATTATAAAAGAACTATTCTGAGTTTGTAAAGAAAATTATTAATTTAGGGCTTTCTATAAGCTGATTTTTATGAATTATACTAAATATTTAATTTTGGCTTTTATTTTGTTTGTGTGTAGTTGTAATGGCAAAACTGCTGAAAAGAAGAACCTTAATATTAAAACAGGAGCTGCGCAAACCGAAAAATACATTCCTTTATTACAAAATAAAAAAATAGCAATTGTTGCAAATCATTCTACAATAATTAATGGATCGCATCTAGTTGATTCTCTCTTAAGCTTAAATATTGATATTAAAAAAATATTTAGCCCGGAGCATGGTTTCCGTGGAAAAGCTGATGCAGGTGAGTATGTAAAGAATTATATAGATGAAAAAACAGGTTTGCCTGTAATTTCATTATATGGCAGTAGTAAGAAGCCCGATTTAAAGGATTTAGAAGGAATCGATTTAGTTGTTTTCGATTTGCAGGATGTTGGGGTTCGTTTCTATACTTATATTTCTACAATGCATTTTGTAATGGAAGCATGTGCTGAAATGAATATTGAGATGCTGATTTTAGACCGACCTAATCCAAATGGCTTTTATGTTGATGGACCAATTCTGGATACTATTTATAAATCTTTTGTTGGAATGCGTCCTGTTCCGATTGTTCATGGAATGACCGTTGCCGAATATGCTCAAATGATAAATGGAGAAGGCTGGTTAAAAGATAAAATGCAATGCAAATTGAGTATTATTCCTTGTGCAAATTACACACATGATTCTTTGTATGAATTGCCTGTAAATCCATCACCGAATTTGCAGAATATGCTTTCTGTTTATTTGTATCCATCGTTAGGATTTTTTGAAGGTACAAGCTTAAGTGTTGGCCGAGGAACGAAATTTCCTTTTCAGGTTTTTGGCGGACCTAATCTTAAAAATGTAGAATTTACATTTATTCCCGGAAGTATTAATGGCGCAAGTAAGTATCCAAAGCACCGTGATAAAAGATGCTATGGCATAGATTTAAGAAATATAGATATAAATGATCTTATTGCTCAGAAAAAAATTAATTTAGAATGGATTCTTTTTGGATATCAGAATGTAGAAAATCAGGAAGAATTTTTCAATTCTTTCTTTTATAATATTTCAGGGAATAATCAATTAAAGGAGCAAATTATTCAAGGGAAGTCTGCTGAAGAAATTAGAGGAAGTTGGCAATCAGATTTAGAAAAGTTTAAAAAAATCCGAAAAAAATATCTGATTTATAAAGATTTTGAATAAAAGTACGATATAAAAAAACATCCGAAGTTTTTAAAACTTCGGATGTTTAGTTAAATATAGTTTTGTAATTTTAAATTGTTCTTCCAGGATAAGCTTTTAAAGCAGCTTCTAAAGTTTCCATTGCGTTGGCTAAATCTTCTTTTTTAAGAACATAGGCAATACGAACTTCGTTTTTACCTAAGCCGGGTGTTGCATAAAATCCTGTAGCCGGAGCCACCATAACTGTTTGCTTTTTATATTCAAACTCGACCAGAATCCACTGTGCAAATTTATCGGCATCATCAATTGGAAGTTTAACAACGGTATAAAAAGCTCCTTTTGGTTTTGGACAATAAACACCTTCTATTTTATTGAGAGCATCAACCATAAAGTCTCTTCTGTCGATATACTCGTTATAAACATCTTCAAAATAATTGTTTGGAGTGTTTAATGCAGCTTCGCTAGCCCATTGTCCGAATGATGGTGGGCATAACCGAGCCTGAGCAAATTTCATGGCCGCATTAATTACATCTTTATTTTTTGTAATTAAAGCACCAATCCTAACACCACACATGCTGTAACGTTTCGATACTGAGTCCAACATAATAACATTTTGCTCAATACCTTTTAAATGCATTGCAGAAAAATGAGAGTTTCCATCATAACAAAACTCACGATATACTTCATCCGAATATAAATACAAATCGTATTTTTCGATTAATGTCTTAAGTTGTTGTAATTCCGATTCTGAATATAAATAACCAGTTGGATTGTTAGGATTACAAATTACAATTCCTTTAGTTTTTGGAGTGATCAGTTTTTCAAACTCATCAATTGCAGGTAATGCAAAATCATTTTCTATTGATGATGTAATTGGTTTAACTACTACTCCGGCAGAAATAGCAAATCCAATATAATTTGCATAAAATGGTTCTGGAATAATTACTTCATCGCCTGGGTTTAAAGTAGATAAGAATGCAAAAGTAATTGCTTCTGATCCTCCGGTTGTAATTAACATTTCGGTATGATCAACATCAATATCAACTCCCTGATAATATTTTGCTAAACCTTTACGATAAGACTCGTTCCCTGCTGAATGACTATATTCAATAACTTTCTTGGTAATATTTTTAATCGCGTCTAAAGCTACTTCAGGAGTTGGAATATCCGGTTGACCAATATTTAAATGATAAACTTTATGACCTTTTTTCTTTGCTTCTTCTGCATAAGGTACCAATTTTCTGATTGGTGATGCAGGCATCATTTGTCCCTTTTGTGAAATTTGCGGCATGATATATTTACTTTAAATCAAAAAAAAATTAGTTGTTTGTCTTTTTTTCATCAACTACAGTTCTCGAAACTGTTCCAGTGATTCTTAGAGTAACCGGAGACGTTTTAGCATTAGAATATACTCTAATTGTTTTTGTAAAAGATCCGGTAAGTTTTGTATTGTATTTAACTACAATTGTTTCTTTTTTCCCTTTTTTGATAGGTTCTTTTGGCCATGTTGGAGTAGTACAACCACACGAAGCTTTTACATTTGTTAATAATAATGGTTCCTTACCTGTATTTTTAAACACAAACTCACATAAACCATCACTACTGTATTCAATATTTCCGTAATCGTGTGTTGTCTTTTCGAAATAAATTTCAGGAATATCCTTAGTATCCTGGTTCGTATTTATTTCTTTTTGTGAATATGCTGAAGAAACCACAATACTAATAAATAATAAGCTAATTAATATTTTTTTCATTGTTGCTATTTTTTAAGTGACATACAAAGTTAGTTTTTATTGGCAAATTTAAATATGTTATTAAATATTTATCTTAAAATTGATTATGATTCTGGTCGCAAAGAAAAGAATTTCGGGAATAAATTTATATTTTTACAGACTTTTCAAAATGAAATAAAGTAGAATAAATAATAGAAATAGCATAGAAATGGAAATTCCCGCAAAATACGATCCGTCATTAACAGAGGATAAGTGGTATAAATATTGGATGGAAAAAGATTTTTTTCATTCTGAACCTGATGACAGAGAACCATATACCATTGTAATTCCGCCACCAAACGTTACGGGTGTTTTACATATGGGCCATATGTTGAATAATACGATTCAGGATATCTTGGTCCGTCGTGCTCGTATGCAAGGGAAAAATGCGTGTTGGGTTCCGGGAACTGATCATGCATCTATTGCTACGGAAGCAAAAGTTGTTGCTAAATTAAAGGATGAAGGTATTGATAAAAACACTTTGTCGAGACAAGAATTTCTTGATCATGCATGGGAATGGAAAGAGAAACACGGTGGTATTATTTTGGAACAATTAAAAAAGCTGGGAGCATCTTGCGATTGGGACCGTACAAAATTTACCATGGACAATGAAATGTCGGAAAGTGTTATTAAAGTTTTTGTTGATTTGTATAATAAAGGATTGATTTATCGTGGAGTTCGTATGGTAAATTGGGACCCCCAGGCCAAAACTGCAGTTTCTGATGAAGAAGTAAATTACAAAGAAGTTCAGTCGAAATTATATTATGTTCGTTACAAAATTGAAGGTGAAGATGGTTTTGTTACTATTGCGACAACTCGCCCTGAAACAATACTTGGCGATACGGCTGTTTGTGTGCATCCTGAAGATGAGAGATTTAAAAACCTGCACGGTAAAAAAGTGTTGGTTCCTTTAGTAAATCGTTCTGTACCAATAATTAAAGACGAATATGTTGATAAAGAATTTGGTACAGGGGCACTAAAAATTACACCGGCACATGATATTAACGACTACGAAATAGGAGATAAGCATAATCTTGAATCGATTGATATTTTTAATGATGATGGAACAATGAATGAAAGTGCTCAACTTTATATTGGCGAAGATCGATTTAAAGCAAGAAAACTTATTGTTAAAGATTTAGAAGAAGCCGGACATATTGTAAAAATTGAAGATTACGTAAATAAAGTTGGGTATTCAGAAAGAACAGATGTTGCTATTGAACCGAAACTTTCAATGCAGTGGTTTTTAAAAATGGAAAATTTAGCTAAACCGGCATTAGAAAATGTGATGAATGATAATATTCAGTTTCATCCGGCAAAATATAAAAATACTCACAAACACTGGATGGAAAATGTAAAGGATTGGTGTGTTTCCCGTCAGTTATGGTGGGGACAGCGAATACCTGCATATTATTTACCTGAAAGTGGTTATGTTGTAGCAAATACTGCTGATGAAGCTGTTGAGCTGGCAAGAGAAAAATCAGGAAATCAGAATTTAACTCTGAATGATTTAAGACAGGACGAAGATGTTTTAGATACATGGTTTTCATCCTGGTTATGGCCTATTTCTGTATTTAACGGAATTAACGACCCTGATAATAAAGATTTTAATTATTATTATCCTACAAACGATTTGGTAACTGCACCGGAAATTCTTTTTTTCTGGGTAGCACGAATGATAATGGCCGGATATGAATATAAAAACGAAAAGCCGTTTAAGAATGTTTATTTAACAGGTATAGTTCGTGATCAATTACGTCGTAAAATGTCAAAATCCCTGGGTAATTCACCAGACCCAATTGAATTAATGAAAAAATACGGTGCCGATGGCGTAAGGGTTGGAATGCTTTTGTGTTCGCCTGCTGGCGGTGATTTGCTTTTCGATGAAAGTTTAACTGAACAAGGACGAAATTTTGGGAATAAAATATGGAATGCATTCCGTTTGGTGAAAAGCTGGAAAGTAGATGAAACTATAGAACAACCGGAATCATCAAAAAAATCAGTTGAATGGTTTAAACACAGGTTAAACAGCGAAATAAAAAACATCAATAATCTTTACGAAAAATTTAGGTTGTCAGATGCATTAATGGCTGTTTACAAATTGTTCTGGGATGAGTTTTCGGCATGGTACCTGGAATTGGTAAAGCCAGCTTACCAAAAGCCTATTGATAAAAAATCGTATGAGCAAACACTAGAATTTTTTGATATTCTTGTAAAATTACTTCATCCGATTATGCCATTTATTACTGAAGAAATATGGCAACTAATGGAGAAGCGTGAAGATGGAGAAAGTTTGATGATTGAGAAAATGCCGGAGGCAGAATCTTTTGATAAAAAAATCATTGAAACTTTCGAACGAGTTAAAGAAATCATTTCCGGAGTACGTAATGTACGCAATGCAAACAATATAGCTCAAAAAGAAATTATGTCGTTAAAAGTTAAGGGTGAATATAGTAAAGGATATGACTCTTGTATTACGAAGATGGCAAACCTTTCATCTATTGAAAATACAGAAACCAAAATTGATGGTGCCGTTTCTTTTATGGTAAAATCTGCCGAGTTTTATATTGAATTAGGCGATTTGGTAAATGTTGAAGAAGAATTAAAAAAGCTGAACGATGAGCTGGAATACAATAAAGGATTTTTAGCAACCGCAATGAAAAAATTGAGCAACGAACGTTTTACTCAGAGTGCTCCTGAAAAGGTTGTAAATATTGAAAAGCAAAAGAGGGATGATGCCGAAGCTAAGATTAAAGTTTTGGAGGAACGAATTGCCGGGTTAAAATAATGTAATTTTTTTTATACTGATAATCAGATATTAATAGAATTTGTATTTAAAAACATAATTAAAAAGGACTACAAACTATTGATTTTTAAAGATTTCTCCTTAGTTTAGTAGTCCTTTTTTAATGAAAAAAACTACAATATGAAAGAATTAGAGATAAGATTAAATCCAAACCCACTGGTTCAGTTCCTAAAGAAACCAGCATCGGAATTTACACGTCAGGATATAATCTATTTTATTGAAGAAAACGAGATTGAAATGGTCAATTTTCGTTATGTTGGTGAAGATGGTAAATTAAAATCATTAAATTTTGTTATCAATAGTAAGCAGCATTTAGAAGATTTATTATCAACAGGAGAACGTGTTGACGGATCAAGTTTATTTTCTTATATCGAAGCCGGATCAAGTGATTTGTATGTAATCCCTCGTTTTAAAACAGCATTTGTTAATCCATTTTCGGAGTATTCAACATTAGATATTTTGTGCAGTTTTTATACTCGTGATGGATTACCATTGGAAAGTGCACCTGAACATATCTTGAGAAAGGCAATTGAAGAATTTCGTAAATCAACCGGTTACGATTTCAAAGCAATGGGAGAACTGGAATATTATGTTGTAAGCGAGAAAGAAGATTTGTATCCTGGTGTTGATCAAAAAGGATATCATGCATCTCCGCCTTTTACAAAAAATGGACATATCAGAAAAGATGCTATGAGTTTAATTTCTCAATGTGGTGGTCATATTAAATACGGACATTCTGAAGTTGGAAAATTTGTTAGTGATGATGAGCTTTTTGAACAACAAGAAATTGAATTTTTGCCTGTTGATCCTCAGGATGCAGTCGATCAATTAGTAATTGCAAAATGGATATTAAGAATGCTTGGCGATGAGTATGGTGTAAATATTAGTTTCGCTCCAAAAATTACTGTAGGTAAAGCCGGTAGCGGACTTCATATTCACATGCTATTAGAAAAAGATGGTGAAAATGTTATGGTTAAAAGTGGTAAATTAAGTGATGTAGCCAGGAAGATGATCGCCGGTATTTTAGATCTTGCCTCACCACTAACCGCTTTTGGGAATACTATTCCAACTTCATATTTACGTTTGGTTCCACATCAGGAAGCTCCAACAAATATTTGCTGGGGCGATAGTAATCGTTCTGTTCTTGTTAGAGTTCCTCTTGGATGGATTGCCGATACAAGTATGATAAAAGATGCAAATCCACAGGAAACAGGAGTTATTCCTTATGTTCCGGGAAAACAAACTGTTGAGATAAGATCAGGTGATGGTTCAGCTGATATTTATCAATATATGGCAGGTCTGATTGTAGCTGCTCAGCATGGTTTAGAAATGCCTGATGCATTAGAGATAGCTAAAAAATTATATATGGATGTTAATATCTTTGATGAAGAACACAAAGATAAATTGGAAAAGCTCGAATATTTACCACAGTCTTGTTGGGAATCTGCGGAAAGGCTATTGGAAAAACGCAAATATTTTGAAAAGAAAGGAATATTCCCGACCGGAAGCATTGATCAATTAGCTAAAAAACTTAAATCATTTAATGATAAAGATTTAAGTGAGCGATTGTATGGAAAGGAGAAAGAATTGAGAGAATTAGTTGAGAAATTTTTACATTGCATGTAATTGTTTCTTAAAGTATTTGAAAAGCGTACTTCTTTAGGTACGCTTTTTTCAACTTAAAACATCTTTAAATTCAATATCCTGAGAAGCCAGAACAAATATTTTCTTATTTAAATCTTTTGTGTCTTCTTTGAGTTTTTCAAAATAATCTCCGAAGTTTTCATCCGGGACTTTTAAACCTAACATTACTAAATCACTTGTGGCAGATTCTCTTTTTAGGATATTCCAAAAATTTTCTCCTTTTAAAACCAGTACTTTAGTATTAAAATTAACACGCATATTTGTCAACATACTTGTCAGATTATTTTGGGCGATTAGAACTGCTTCATCAGTGGCTACTGCCATTTTTATAGTAATTTTTATATTTTGCCAGTATGGACTAATATGCATTAAATAACCCAGTATCATCATTAATCCACCATTCCCTTTTAATCCACCCCACCATATATCAATTGATTTAATATTTTTGAAATCTTCGGAAACAAAATCCTGCATAATAATCACATTTCGTTTTGATTTATAAAAATGATTAATCATTTGTGCATACTCTTCCTTATGACTTATTTCTTTTGATTCTCCTAAAAGTACCGTATTGGGAACTAAGGGGCCTAATCCGTATGAATTTACAAGTTGTATTGCTCCGGGAAAAATACTTGCGGCTCGTGTAACTCGAACTAATGCTCTAATTTTTTTATTGTTGAGATAATCGGTAATTTGTTTTTCAAAATCACTAACCTTTTCTTGTGACACTTTTTCCTCCGGTAGAATGGTTGCTATAGTAAATAAGCCTTTTTCCTGGGTAATTCCATTAGCAAAATCGATTAAATGCCATCTTTTAGAAAGTGATCCGGAAAATATCAGGATATTTGGCCGCCAGCTTTTAGGATCGGGTTCTTTTTCTAAACGCAGAATAGCATATCTTATAATTTGCAAAAGCATTCCGCTTCTAACATCGCCCCATGTAGTTTTTAATCGGCGTCTGCGTAACCAGGTGTACACTATAATAATAAATAAAATAGCTAATATTGTTGCAACCGCATTTATTAAAAACATTACCGCGAAACAGCCAATTGTTCCCATCAATGAAAATATCCAGTGAACTTTAAATTTTGGTCGAAAAGAGGGACTCTCCAGGAATTTTTCAATACCGGCGGTTACATTTAATACACCATAAGTTGTAAGAAAAAACATGGTTAAAATTGGAGCGATTGTGTTTAAGTTGCCGAGATAAACTAAAATAAGAGTTAAAACAATTGTAAAAATAGTTGCCCATCTGGGGATTTGCTCTTCCCCCGAACTTTTTCCTAAAAAAGAAAGTTGACGAGGCAAAACCTGATCTTTAGTAAGGGCTTGTAAAACGCGGGGTGCACCCATTAAACTTCCAACAGCACTTGAAAGAGTAGCTCCCCAAACACCAAGCAAAATTGCTCCTCCCCAAAATGCAATTTTATGCATGATCAGTGGATCTTTTACCAAAGTAGAAGAATCTACCCAAAAAGCGAGAAAAACAGGAACAGTCATATAAACCAGGTAACCTACACCAACAGCTAAAAAAGTCCCTCTTGGAATTGATTTTGAAGGATCTTTTAAATCTCCCGACATATTTACACCTGCCATAATACCTGTAACCGCAGGGAAAAATACTGCAAATACCATCCAAAATTCAGATGTGTTTTTGGTGCTAGTACTCCATATCCCTGATTGTGGTTCTGTTAAAGGGTGACCAAGAAAAAAGGAAAATAACGATAATACTATTACTCCAAGAATAATAAATTGAAAACGAATGGCCGCTTTGGTAGAAAATAATGATAGAGTTCCTAATAAAAGAGTTGTAATTATTCCAACCATTTTTATATTTAACGAAGGGAATATTATTGTTAAACTCTCTGAAAAACCAATAATATATAATGCTACAGAAAAGGCTTGAGCTAAATATAAAGGAATTCCCACTGCACCACCAATTTCAATTCCCAACGATCGGCTTATCATATAATAAGCTCCTCCCGTCTTAACAGGTGCATTTGTAGCAATAGCAGCAATTGATAAAGCTGTAAGGAAAGTTATAAAAGTTGAAAGCGTTACAATAATTAATGTACCGACAAGTCCGACATTACCCACAACCCAACCAAACCGCAAGTACATTATTACTCCTAAAATGGTAAGTATGGAAGGAGTAAAAACGCCACCAAAGGTATTTAGTCCATTGGAATTATTTTGAATTTGATTTTTAATAACTTGGCTTTATTAATTAATAAAACATTTATAAGAAAAAATACTACTTGATCAGGGCGCAAGTCTTCTTAGTTTCCATTCATTATCGTCAAGGTAATATTCAATTCTGTCGTGCAAACGATTTGGCCTGCCTTGCCAAAACTCAATTATGTATGGCATTAAAACATATCCGCCCCAATTATCGGGTCGATTGACATTACTCCCGGCAAATTTTTTTTCAAATTCGGTTTGCTTGTCTTCCAGGTATTTCCTGTTCGGTATTTCCTGACTTTGTGGTGATGCCCATGCCCCAATTCTTCTTTTAGCTGATCGAGTTAAATAATACTCTACCGAAATTTCTTGTGATGTTTTTTCAATTCGGCCTTCAATACGAATTTGTTTTTCAAGCTCGGGCCAATAAAATAGCAAGCTCCCGTAATGATTTTCAAAAACTTGACGGCTTTTTTTGCTGTCGTAATTAGTATAAAAGATAAAACCATCATTTTTAATTTCTTTTAGAAGTACCATTCGTGTTGATGGTTGAAGGTTTTTTCCAACAGTTGACAAAACCATTGCAGTAGGTTCTTTTATTCCTGAATTAATGGCCCTGTCTATCCATTCCGAAAATTGTTTAAAGGGGTCGGGGTCAACATCTTTTTTTCCAAAAGGTTTTACTCGATATTCAGTTCTGATTTTGTCATATTTTTTTTCCATAACAAAGGAGTGTTTATTCGTTTGCATTTTCTAATTGAGCATTATTTATACTGGCATTAAGCTCAAAACCCAGTATCAGAGCGAATGAATTAAAATATAACCACAATAATATAACCATTATGGTTCCGATTGAACCATATAGTTTATTGTACTGTCCAAAATTATTTACAAAATACGAAAATCCCAGCGAAGTTAAAAGTGCTAAAATAGTTGCAAGAGTTGAGCCGGCTGAAATAAATTTCCATTGTGCTTTTTTTGCAGGGGCAAAATAGTAAAGAAAAGAAATAGAAAAAAAGAATAATGCTATTATAACCAACCACTTACCCGCAGTAATTAAATAGTATGTTAAGTTCATTTGTAAAATTTCGATCTCAACCAGTTTAGTTAAAAAGAACTGACCAAATGTTATTAATAATACCGATGTGGCAATTAATATAAATATCATAAATACTAAAAATGTAGAAACAACTCTAATTGCCGTCCAGTTTCTGGTATCTATAGTATGATAAGTGTTGTTAAATGCTTGAATTAATGCATGTACGGCATTTGTGGAAAAAATAAGACTTGCAAATGCTCCAAAAGAAAATACTCCGATTTTTTTAACTGTAACAACCGAAATAAGAGTAGATTCGAAATATTGAGATGCATTCTGAGGTAAAAAATCCTTTATTAATTCAAGTAGTTCTATTTGTAAATTCTTTACAGGAATAAAAGGTATTAATGTAAATATAAACAACATGGTTGGGAAAATTGCTAATGCAAAGTTGAATGCTATTGCAGATGCCCGTGTTGCCAGATAGCCATTTTTGGCTCCTGATATAAAGAATTTAAAGACATAATAAATTGGCACACCATCAAAGCCCGGCATGGAAACATCTTTAGCTTTAGCTTTGAAATTGCCAATTTTAGTATTTAAAAAAGATTCTTTTTTTATGGATTCCGGCATGTTAAACTTTTAAGCTAATATCAATATTGTAAATTAAATAGCTTTTAAGCTCATATCCAAACTTTTTATTTGATGAGTTAATGCCCCTACCGAAATATAATCAACACCACATTCTGCATAATTTCTAATTGTTTTCAGTGTTATTCCACCTGAAGATTCTGTTTCGTACTTACCGTCAATTAATTTAACTGCTTCGCGTGTTTGGTCATGGTTAAAATTATCAAACATTATTCTGTCAACGCCACCTACTTTCAATATTTCTTTAAGCTCATTTAGATTTCTGGCTTCAATCTCTATTTTAATATTTTTCTGGTTTTTCCTAAGATATTCTTTTGCTTTATTTATTGCGGGTTCAATTCCTCCTGCAAAATCAATATGATTATCTTTTAACATAATCATATCGTATAAACCCATTCTGTGATTTTCTCCACCGCCAATTCTTACTGCAAGTTTTTCAAGATAGCGCATTCCCGGGGTTGTTTTCCGGGTGTCTAAAACCTTAGCTTTGGTGCCGATTAGTTTATTAACATAAATATTAGTAGTAGTAGCAATGCCACTCATTCGTTGCATAATATTCAGAACAAGGCGTTCAGCTTGTAATATGGAATGAACTTTTCCACCGACAATAAACACCCTGTCTCCGGGGTAGATTTTGTTTCCATCAAAAAGGAATTGTTCCATACTAAGAGTAGGGTCGATGGCACTAAAAACTTTTTTGACTATTTCAATACCGGCTAATATACCTTCTTGTTTAACGAGTAATTGTGCTTTCCCTTTTGTAGTTGAGGGAATACAGGAAAGTGATGAATGGTCGCCTTCTCCAATATCTTCGGCGATTGCATTTTTGATAAATGCATTAAGAATTTTATCAATCATTTTCAGTTTCTATTCTGAGTTGATGAATGAATGGTTTATCGTTTTTTAATTTAATTAAGATGGTAACCCTGAACGTTCCATTAAAAGTTACAAGTTTCCCAATAGCAAATTTTGACTCCCCTTTTCCTCCTTGATGAATAAATTCAAAGCTTTTTGGATAGTGATCAATAAAAAAGTTGTCGATAATTTGCTGAGCCTGTATTTTGCTGTAAACATCTTCTTTATCAAGAATTGCAAGTTCAATAGTGTTGTTAAAATATCTTGCAAGCTCTTCTGCGCTTCCAACCTTAAAAGCAATCGCAATATCGCGGGGTATTTCCTGGTTATACGTAAAAGCTCCCAAATTGAATATAAATGAGAATATGATAATTAATGGTAACGCTTTTTTCAAGGTTTTCATTTCAAATCTTCTTAAGTTTGCGATATGTTGTCGCAAAAATCAAACCATAAATTATGCCAACATGCTTTATTTTGGTATTTATTTGTGAAAATTATAAAAATTTACTGAATAAAAAAATTAACGCTTAATTATGAGAATTAAACTTCTGTTAGTTGGTAAAACAGATTCTGGTTATTTGGGCAAGGGTATTGATGAGTATGTAAAGAGGTTAAAGCATTATTTGCCTTTTGAAATGCTTATTATTCCTGATCTGAAAAACACCAAAAACTTATCAGAAAATCAGCAAAAACAAAAAGAAGGCGAGTTGATCTTGAATCAGGTAAATCCTGGAGATTTTGTTGTTTTACTCGATGAAAGAGGGAAAGAATTTACATCTGTTAATTTTTCAAAGTTTATTGAAAAACAAATGATTTCGGGATTAAAAAATTTAGTCTTTGTAGTTGGAGGTCCTTATGGATTTTCAAATGAAATATATAAACAAAGCAATTCAAAAATTTCATTATCAAAAATGACTTTTTCGCATCAAATGGTGCGATTAATTTTTACTGAGCAATTATACAGGGCAATGACAATTATTAAAGGAGAGCCTTATCATCATAATTAGTGCCTAAAATTAGAAATGCCTAACCTGCCTGCCGTTGTATTAGCCAAACGTTATGGCAGGTAGGAATGAACTAAAATATATCGTAAACATTTTAGTCATTCATAAGTATTTTAGTCATTTTAAGTATTTCCAAATATTTTATTACCTTGTGCTTTCGTTGACGTGAACATAGACTAAGTTTTTTTATGAGATTTTTTCAAAAAATATTTCATTATAAATTTCTGTTAGGCTTAATTCTTTTTTTTAGTCTGGCACTTTTGTTTGAACAAAACATTCGCTTTCAACCAGATGAAGATGATGAGTTTAGCCATGTTCAGGAAGTTGTAATAAAAAAAACCAAGAAGGTTGATCAGATTTTAAATGTAATGGAAGCAAAACTTGATTCTGTTACTTTGAAGGATTTGATGTACAATCAAGATTTTATTTCTAATGATTTGTATGATAAAGAAGGAATTGTCTTCTTCGGATACTCGGGTGATTCTTTAGTATTTTGGTCCGACAATTCAGTTCCTGTCAAAAATTATTTTGTAGATAATCAATTATATAACGATGTAGCAAAACTTAAAAATGGATGGTTTGTAATTCGGCATAATGCTATTGATGACTATGAACTTTTTGGATTAATTCTTTTAAAAGATGAATATTCATATCAGAACGAGTTTATAAAAAGTAAATTTTTCTATGAATATGAAATAGATGTTCCTGTTTCGATAACATTAGATAAAACAAT
>DAOWML010000045.1 GCA_030643125.1 Bacteroidales bacterium | reverse complement strand
GTAACAGTAAATTAAGCGTAAAAAAAGCACCTGAAATTGGTTGGTTCAAAATACTATACCCCGAATTAAATGAATTTTTATTACCATTCCCTCAGGTTCAGGGCTTAAACAGCTCATGGCAGTGGTACGAAAAAGGTATTTATATTCCGGTTTTAAAAAGGAAAATACATCCCTGGTTCGGAACATATTTCCCTACCCGATTCGAACACTTAGAACTTTTCGACAAATGGCTAAAAAGATACACAGGAGAGAAAAAGTCAGCTATAGATATTGGTATTGGCAGTGGGGTTCTTTCTTTTCAGATGTTAAAGCATGGTTTTGCAAAAGTCTATGGAATTGATTCTAATCCGAATGCAATAATTGGTTTAAACGAAGATCTAAATAAAAATAATCTATATTCGAAAATAGATCTTATTCATGGCAATTTATTTGCTGACTGCAATTTAAAAACAGAGTTAATTGTGTTTAATCCACCCTGGCTTCCTGCATCTCATAATATAGACGGACTGGACAAAGCCATATATTACGATCAGAATCTGTTTCCACGTTTTTTTGCCGAAGCAAAAAAACACCTTAAAGCCGATGGAAGAGTAGTAATTTTATTTTCGAATCTGGCACAAATAACTAAAGTTAGTAAGACTCATCCTATCGAAGAAGAATTGTCTGCCGGAGGACAATTCCAAAAGGAATTATTCATACAAAAAGAGGTTCGCCCGGCTTCTAAAAATACAAAAAGAAACCAAAACTGGCGTGCTTCTGAAATGGTAGAGTTGTGGGTGTTAAAAATAGCTGATAATAACTAATGGGTATTCAAAGATTCGTTTCAGATTATTTCTAAACGAAAGTATTTCATACATTTGCACTACTTATGGAAATTGGAAAAATAAACAAACTTACTGCTGCCAGATCAACAGATAATGGCTATTACCTGACAGATAATGACGGTAACGAAGTACTTTTACCAAACGCTTACGTAGCTGATGATTTAAAAATTGGAAATGAAATAGAAGTTTTTGTTTATAAAGATTCTGAAGATCGTATTGTAGCTACAACATTAAAACCTTATGTTCAATTTGAAGAATTTGCTTATTTAAAGGTAAAAGAAGTTAATGATTACGGAACTTTCATGGACTGGGGATTACCAAAAGATTTAATGGTTCCTTTTGCCGAGCAAACGGAAAAAATGGAGGAAGGAAATTGGTATTTAATTTTTCTGCTGGAAGATGAACAAACTGAACGGTTAATTGGCTCTAGCAAAGTAAATGAGTTTACATTTACTACTGAAATAGATGTAAATACAGGAGATGAGGTTGATCTGTTACTTTACAATATAACCGAATTAGGAATGAATGCAATCGTTAACAATCTGTATAAAGGATTAATCTTTAAATCAGACATTCATAAAAACATTAAACCCGGAGATAGAATAAAAGGATTCGTAAAGCAAGTAAGAGAAGATGGTAAAATAGATATTATTCTAGAACCCGCAGGTTATAAAAACAGTATTGACACCAATTCCGACATTATTCTTTCGATATTAAAAGAAAACGATGGTTTCCTGAATTTGACAGATAAAAGTGCCCCGGAAGATATAAAACGTATATTGGGTTTAAGTAAAAAAGCCTTCAAAAATGGCTTGGGGAATTTATATAAGCAAAAGATTGTAGAACTAAACGAAAATGGAATTAAATTACTTTAACAAATTACTATCTTAGGACTTTATTAATTTCAAATAAAAAAACATGACAATACATGAAAAAAAATATACTGATAATTTACATTTTAGTTTTATTGATTTCGCTTTGCTCGTGTGAAGAAGAAAAAGAAACAATCATTAATATAGATGGATTAACTCTTTATTGGGATCATGAAGTTTTTGGTAATGAAGGCAGAAGATTGAGATTTGAATTTTATGGAATCAAGAGATTTGAAAATAATTACGAATTAATATTTAATTATTCAGTTACAGATAAGATAATCACAATAAAATTAGCAGATATAAAGGATAACGGGGAATGTCCTGAATTTCCAACACCTAATGATCTTAATTCAAATTGCATCCCAAAAGGTGGATTATATATTCCTGACAGTTTACTTTCTGACGGTATTTACGATTTCAAAATCATTACATCGAAATTTAAAATAAATTCTATTCTTGAAATAACAAAAGAAAAAATCACATTAGCTATCCCTGAGAATAAGTATTTTTCATCTCAAATTAATAATGTATGTCCTATACCTTCAAATTTATTATTTGGAAGTATCGTTTTTGAAGGAACAGAAAATGAAACCTTTGCCCATAAGTTTCTAGATGATTTATCATCTATTGGTTTTGAAATGACAACTATTCCTGATTATTCTTATAATCATCTGGATGTTGGTCAAGATGGTTATCCTGTTAATGAATACTGGCCTCCAGACAAACATTCTTTGAAATTTCTTTACAACATGAAAGTTAATTTCAGAGCAAGTTTCGAACTAGCTAAATTACATTTCAATCAATCTGATGAAAATATTAATATCTATTTGTATAGTAGTAATGGCGATCAAGCAAGATTAAATCATACTAACGGAATTTACGTTGAATATGCTGATTGAAATAAATCATGAAAAATTTCTTTTTTTAATCGATGTGTTTATTTTTGCATATCCTAATTAAAACAATAAATAAAATGAAAAGAATTACATTATTATTAAGCATTGTACTTGCAGCTTTAATATTAGTTAGTTGTACAACTCAAAACAAAGAAAACAATAGACTAATAATTTTTCACGCAGGCAGCCTGTCTGTTCCTTTTAAACAAATGAAAGACGAATTTCAAAAAGCAAATCCCGAAATTGAAATTTTGTTAGAATCAGCCGGTAGTGTAAAGTGCGCACGCAAAATTACTGAGCTCAACAAAGACTGTGATATTATGGCTTCTGCCGATTACACAATTATTGATGAATTATTAATACCCGATTACACTAACTGGAATATAAAATTTGCCAGCAACGAAATGGCAATCGTTTACCATGATGCATCAAAATATTCAAACGAAATAAATGACCAAAACTGGTACGAAATATTATTACGTGAGGATGTATTTTTTGGACGCTCAGATCCTAATTCTGACCCTTGCGGTTATCGGGCTATATTAACTTCTCAATTAGCCGAACAGTATTATAATCAAGCTGGTTTTGCAAACAAAATCATAGCAAAAAATCAAGAATATATTCGCCCAAAAGAAGTTGATTTACTGGCTTTGTTAGAATCAAACACTATTGATTATTTATTCTTATACAGATCGGTAGCACAACAGCACGAATTAAAATATATTATTTTACCGGATTCTATCAACTTGAAAAATCCTGAATTACGAGAATTTTACAAAAATGCAAATGTAGATATTACAGGTAAAACTCCGGGAACTACTATAACTAAAACCGGTCAGCCAATGGTTTACGGAATTACTGTTTTAGAAAATGCCCCCAACAAAGAGCTTGCAACAAAGTTTGTTGACTTTATATTATCGAAACAAGGAGGCGCTAAAATAATGAAAGAAAACGGGCAACCATCTATGATTCCTGCATATTCTAAAACCTACAATTCAATTCCTGAGAAACTTAAACAATACGCAAAACCTAATAAATAAATTATTTGATTATGAAAAATTTAACAATTATTGCTTTACTTGTGTTAATCATTACTGCATGTAATGAAAAAAATATTGATAATACAAATGACAACAAATATTTACGAGCATTAACAGCTGACACCATTGATGCAACCAATGATTTCTATGACAATGCAAAAACTTTTTCTTTACCAATCCAAGCTCTTAAAATAGAAGGAGAAATAGAAAATCCGGGGATAGTAGATTTTTCAAAACTACCACTTAGAAGTGTTATTGTTAAAGAAACACTTTTATCTGACGATGGTGATAAATTTGTTGGAGCATACCGATATGACGGGTACGCGCTCTATGATATTCTAAATCAGATAAAACTAAATAAAAAAAACAAAGAAAAGTTTAATCCGATTATTGACCTGTATGTTCAAATTGAAAATGATAAAGGCGAAAAGGTAAATATCAGTTGGGGAGAAATTTATTATCCAAATCAGTTACAAGAAATTATTATTGCCAGCAAGATAATGCGAATTGTTCCTTCTAAAACAAACGATCTGTGGCCTTTACCGGAAGTTAACAAATTAGTTATTCCCAAAGATTTAATTACAGAAAGAAATATTTCTAATCCTGTAAAAATAACTGTAAAATCATACCCGAAATCATTTGTTGTAATCAAAGGATTAAAACCTTTATATTCTCCTAAAATTGATATATATAACGAGAATCAAATAGTTGAAACATTAACCGAAAATCCTAAAGATTTGCAAATTGAGAAATTTAGCACTATTTTTTATGGCCGTGGAAGAGGAATACATTCTACTCAACCATTTACAGGCGTAATGCTTAAAGATGTTTTGGCAAAACATGTTGAGTTTACCACAAAAAATATCCGTGAAGGAATTTTTTTGGTAGTTGCCAAAGATGGATACAGGGGCGTATTTACTTTTAGCGAAGTAATGAACCGAGACGATCAGTCTGAAATTTTATTGATATGCCGACCAGGAACAACAAATAATGGTATTTTTAGGTTATTCCCTGCTTGTGATTTTTTCTCCGACAGAGCTATAAAAGGAATTAATGAAATATATTTTTCGACAAAAGAACAGTAACCTAAATGAAAAGAATACTAATATCTGTAATATTTATAACACTCTTTTTATCTGGTAAAGCACAATTAAAAATTGACGCAGAATACCGTCCACGATTCGAATTCAGAGATGGTTATTATACTTTAAAAACAGATGAATCTAATCCTGCATATTTTGTTACTCAGCGTACAAGGTTAAATTTAAATCACACGTATAAAAATGTAACATCAAGATTATCGATTCAGGATTCTCGCATTTGGGGAGAATCAAAATTAAAAACTGATGTTCAGGGATTAAGTGTTTCTGAAGCATATTTTAAAATAAACTTAAATGATTACTGGGCATTTACTGCCGGACGCCAGGCAATTAATATTGATAACAAACGATTATTTACAGCAGCAAACTGGAATCAGATTGGTTTATCGCACGACGGTATAACCCTTGATTATATTAAAGAATCATTTAATTTTAAAACAATTACAGCTTTTAACCAAACCAAAATATCAAATTTTGGAACCGATTATTCTGCTCTAATCAGTAATTACAAATTCTTAAATGTAATTTGGTTAGAAAAAAAGTTCGAAAACCTGACACTGGCAAATCTAACTATAACTGATGGTTTTCAGAAAGAGGGAACAACCAACACCGACTATTACAGGTTTACAACTGGTGCAGTTATCAAGTATAAAAAATCCGTAAATGATATCCAGCTAAGAGGTTTTTATCAAACAGGCAAAAATAAAACAGGACAAGATGTAAGTGCATATTATACAAGTGCAAGTTATGAACGTAAATTCGGATCAATTTTTAATTTAACGGGAGGATTCGAATATATGTCAGGTAATGATTTATCCGATGAAACAAATGAAAAAGATAATGCATTTGATATTTTATACGGATCAAGGCATTGGTTTAATGGAATGATGGATTATTTTAGCACCCCTAAAACAACAAAAAATGCAGGATTAGTTAATGGATATTTAAAGTTTGATTTTATCAAAATCAAAAATTGGAAATTATCGACTCATTACCATTATCTTGCACTTGCAAATGAATATGTTTATGAAGATGAAAAACAAGATAAATTTTTAGCCAATGAGCTTGATTTAGTTGGAACATGGATGGTTAATGATATTATAAATTTACAGTTAGGATACGGAATGTTATTTGGTGGAAAAACACTGGAATATGTTAAGGGAGTTGAAGGTGACGGATTACAACAATACTTTTTTACCATGATAACTGTTAAGCCAACATTCTTTGAATAATAAATGAAAAATAACCAAAACACACCAATATTATTTATACTCCTTGGAGGGCTGATATTATTATTTATAATAGCCCCCCTGGCTAGTATGTTTTTGGCAACAACACCTAATCAATTATTTGAAACCACTCAGGATCAGGAAGTAATTGACAGCATTTGGTTAACACTCCGTGTATCATTTTTATCGACAATATTTTTTGCTATTGGGGCAATACCTCTTGCCTATTTTTTAGCCAGGACAAAATTTAAATTCAAAAAATTAGTAAATGGAATCATCGATTTACCAATTGTAATTCCACATTCTGCTGCCGGAATTGCTATTTTAGGATTTATATCACGAGATTCTGTTTTAGGGCAGATTGGATCTTCAGTTGGATTAAACTTTGTTGGTCACCCTGTCGGAATAGCATTAGCAATGGCATTTGTAAGTATTCCATTTTTAATTAATGCAGCCCGCGATGGTTTTAGCAATGTGTCCGTTAAGCTGGAAAAAACGGCATTAAATCTTGGTGCTTCTCCTGTTCGTGTATTTTTTACAATTTCGTTACCACTGGCATGGAAAAATATTCTTTCAGGATTAATAATGATGTTTGCCCGCGGATTAAGTGAGTTTGGTGCTGTAGTTATTGTAGCTTATCATCCAATGATAACTCCTGTATTAATATACGAACGATTTGGTGCATTCGGTTTAAAATATGCAAGACCTGTATCTGTTGTATTTATTATTGTGTGCTTAGTCTTTTTTATTTTATTAAGAACATTGTCGAAAGAAAAAGAACCGAATAATGCTTAAACTAAAAGACATATCCATAAAACTTGGTGAATTCCAACTTAAAAATATTAATTTGGAATTAAATAAAGGAGATTACTATGTTCTTTTAGGGAAATCGGGAGTTGGAAAAACTGTTCTATTAGAAATCATTGCAGGTTTAATTAAACCTGATTCCGGAAAAGTATTTCAAAACAATTTGGATATTACCCGGGAAAAAATTCAAAAAAGAAAAGTAGGAATTGTTTTTCAAGATTACTCAATTTTTCCACATTTAACTGTAAAACAAAATATAGCATATCCTTTAAAAAGAAAAAAAATAAGCAACAGTGATAAGGATGAGTTAATAAATAAATATGCATCACTGGCAAGTATTAAACATTTATTAGATAGAAATACACAAAACTTATCGGGTGGCGAATTACAACGTGTTGCGTTGGCTCGCATGCTTGTTTCAAACCCCAATTGCTTGCTTTTAGATGAACCTTTGGCATCGCTCGATATACAACTTAAAGGAGGCTTGCGTAATTTATTACGACAGATAAATAAAAGTGGTGTTACCATCTTACATGTAACGCATGATTATGAAGAAGCTATTGCACTTTCAAATAAAGTTGCCGTACTGCATGATGGAGAAATAATCCAAAAAGGATTAACTAAAGAAGTTTTTCGGAAGCCTGCCAATGAATTTGTTGCTAATTTTACCGGAATTAAAAACTTTTTTATTGCTGAATTTACTCCGATAAATACAGCTAAAATTAATGAAACATTGGAAATAAATGTTTCTAATAAAGAGGGAGTTAAAAAAGGGAAAATTATTATTCGTGGAGAGGAAATTATCATCTCAAATGAGAGAATTGAATCTAGCGCAACGAATAATTTCAAAGGGAAAATTAAACAAATTATTCCGTACCTGATAAATCATGAGATTATTATTGACATTGGAGTTGATTTATCAGTAGTAATTTCTGACGAATCCTTACAAAAATTTAAGTTTAAAGAAAATTCAGAAGCCTGGGTCTCATTTAAAGCTACTGCCATTAAAATAATTCCATAACAAAAAACTGATTTAATACCGTTTATTCTTCAGGTTGGTTATGTTCATCAATTTTAAAAGCTTAGTTTGATATTTATTTTCTAACTATTAAAGTTAAATAATTGTTAATTTTATACTTCCGCTTAATATTCAGTTCAATTATTCTTTAACTTTCGCTAAGTTTACACAGTTTTAGAACTAAAACTCTATAAACGAAACTGCTATTAGATGTTTAAAAAAATTTCTTTCCGCAGAAGACTTTTTGTCTATATTTTTTCAGTATTTCTTGCATTTACTTTAATTATTATTGTTTTTCAATTTTCAAGAGAAAAGAAATATCGTGTTAATCAACTTGACAATACTTTAAAAAACATTACACAAACAATACAAAATTTTGTTTCTTATAACTCACTATCTCAGAATAATGATTTTCTATTACTTGACTCACTGTCAAAAATACTACCTCAGCCGGATGTTCGCATTACAATAATTAATTCGCATGGTTTGGTACTTTACGATAATTTCGTGGATGATTTTACATTAATGGAAAATCATTTTTACAGGTCTGAAATACAAAAATCTTTATATGAAAGTTTTGGCACAAGTATTCGAGAATCATCTACCACAGGCAAAAAATATTATTATTACGCACAGTATTTCGGAGAATATTTTATACGGGTAGCAGTAATTTATAATATTGAGGTTAAAGATTTTTTACGTGCTGAACATATTTTCCTTTTATTTATTGCTATAATATTCCTTTCAATTTGGATTATTTTAGATATTATTACCCGAAAGTTTGCCGAGTCAATTACAAAATTAAAAGATTTTGTTATTAAGGTAAGACGTGATGAAGATTTCGATACTAAGCAGAATTTTCCAAAAGATGAATTAGGAATAATTGGAAATGAAATAATCCAGATGTACGATAATTTGATAAAAACAAAAGATTCATTAGCACTTGAAAGAGAAAAGTTATTCAACCATCTGTATGTTCTACATGAAGGTGTTGCTTTTTTTTCAAATAAAAAAACAAAAATCCTTACAAACAATCATTTTGTTCGATATTTAAATATTATTTCAAATAATCTTTCCGTATCTGCAGAAGATTTTTTTACTATCCCTGAATTTAATCCGATAATAGATTTTATTGACAAATCAATAAAGGAAAACACATTAGATCTTTTTGACAATTTGCCCAATAAAGAAATTTCAATTAACAAAAGCGGAAAATACTTTAAAATACAATGTATTATTTTTAATGATAAAAGTTTTGAAATTATGATAACGAATATTACAAAACTTGAAAAAAGCAGAATCATAAAACAACAAATGACATCCAATATTTCTCATGAGTTAAAAACGCCAATCACTTCTATTAAGGGTTATCTGGAAACGATAATTAATGAGCCGGATATGGAACCTGAACAACAAAGGCGTTTTATTGAAAGAGCTGATGCACAAGCAAACAGATTAACAGATTTGCTTAACGACATTGTAATTCTTAGTAAAATTGAGGAAACCGGTGATTTCTTTGCATTTTTGGATTTGAATGTTAATGAAATAATTGATGATGTTTTAGACGATTTTCAAAATATACTTTCCGAAAAAAACATGAAAGTAGAGTTACTAATGGATGAAGATATAATGGTTAACGGTAATCTATCTTTAGTGTTATCTATTTTCAGAAATTTATTGGAAAATTCCATTAACTACGCCGGCGCAAATTGTAAAATAAAAATTAAGATATATCATGAAGACGATCGTTTTTATTACTTTTCTTTATCGGATAATGGTATAGGTATTCCTGATAAGCATTTATCAAGAATCTTTGAAAGATTCTATAGAATTGACTCCGACAGGTCGAGAAAATTAGGTGGTACAGGTTTAGGATTAGCAATTGTTAAAAATGCTATTGCTTTGCACAAAGGAGAAGTTAGTGTGAAAAATAAGGAGGAAGGAGGAATTGAATTTTTATTTTCTTTACCAAAAGCAGAATAAAACCGGATCCTTTTAAAAAGACCCGGTTTAAAAGTGCACCAATTAACTAAATGAAACAATTGTCAGAAAAAATCCTAATTGTTATTTAATAAAATATCTTCAATAGCTTTTCTAAACATTTCTTTGGTTTCCTCTTTTGTTCTTCCAATTCCGGAACTCATTCTTGGGTCACCCTCTTTAGGGCAATATAAAAATGCAGGAATCCCTTGTACTCCAAATACAGAAGCCAACTCAGGATCTTTTTGAGTATCCACTTTATAAACATTTATTTTACCTTTATATTCCTGAGCAATTTCTTCCAGTATAGGAGATGCTATTTTACATGGCCCACACCAGTCAGCATAAAAGTCAACAATACAAGGTAAATCTCCCTCGAACTTCCACTCTTTGTTTACCTCGTAATTCATCACTTTTTTCTTGAACTCTTCTTTTGTAAGAGTAACAGTTGCTTTTTCGTTAGTTTTAGAAGATTTGTTTGTTACAACTGTTTCATCCTCATTCTTATCTTCCGATGCGTTAACATTGCCCTGACATGCTTGAGTAAAACCAACTGAAGCAATTAACATTACTAATAATAATTTTCTCATATTTATTTGATTTTAAGAATTTACCAATATTAATTTTTTTCTTCTTTTTTCTTTCGCTTTTTAATAATATCATCAATACTGTCACCAAGGAAATAGCCTATTAATCCACCAAACAAAACCATTGTATGCCAGTTTGATGTAATAGCGCATGTACCACTCGCGCAGCCTACATATTTCCAATATAAATATCCGGCAATTATTCCTGGTATAACTAATAAAAAACCGAATTTATGCTTTGTAATAAAATCTCTCATATAATTTATTTTGATTTAGATTTACAATTAACGTACCAAAATATAAACATCTGTCATTATGTAAATGT
>DAOWML010000255.1 GCA_030643125.1 Bacteroidales bacterium | reverse complement strand
TTCTTCAGCTTTAAATTCTTTGTCGCTTGTTTGCAAATAAACAATAGCTCTTTCAAATGCAGGGTTGTATCGTTGAGCCCATGACAATGTAGGTTTCTGTTTTTCTCTCCAGTTTAATGCTAATTGTAAATCCGGTGGACGCCACAAACCTGTATTACCAATTTGATACATTTCTGAAGCTTCTGATAAACGCATATACATTTGAACTGCATTCCATTCCTCTTCAACCCAAACTTTCAGTTTATTCCATATTCGCATTAAGCTTTCGTGAGATAAATCTATAATACTATCTCCTTTTAAAACTATTTCATAGGATGGACTAATAAATGATCTGCCGGCAGCTCTGAATGGATTTATTACACTAATAACTTCGTCGACCGTAGATTTTGAGATTGAAGCAATATCATTAATACTTGTAGGGTGTCTGATTCCCCTGTTATCGTTACCTTTCTCAGTAATAGTTTTAAACATGCTTTCGCAAATCCATTTTTCATTTTCCCTTAACTCATCATAAGCCTCATTAGCATGCTCGGAAAGAGCTTTTTCCATTTTACCAATAGCTTCATAATCGGTAATAGTAATGGCTTGTTTTTTATCTGAATGCTCCATCCAGTATTCCCATGTTCTCATTAAAGCATGCTGTAAAATTGGCAACTGATCAGGATTATCTCCTACTTCGTTTAACAATTGCTGAATCAGTTGTGTATCAATGCTTGCTCCTCCAACTGCAACAGGGCCTTCAATCGCACTTCTAAAATCATCCCGTGTCATCTGAGGAACAAGGTAATTGGAATTATTAATTAATTCTGTTAATTCATGAAACTGAGAACATTCACCAATAAAATCAGAACGCATGGTAAGTATTACATATACCGGAATATCCGAAGTTCTATTTGCGTTAACGAGTAATTTAACAAAAGCTTCTGATTCGTTATATGTAGATTGATCTTTTCTGCTACTCTTATACCTGAATAGTTCTTCAAACTGGTCTACAATTATTAAGATGTTTTCTTTTTCGAAATCAAACGATTGTTCCAGTATTTCAACCAAACCATTTGAACTACTTCTTAAAATTGAAGCATTTAATTTCTGTTTAATAAGTTCATCATCTTTTTCATTTTCGCCAACAGTTTTTTCCAGTATTGCAGATGCCAAATTCTCAATTGGAGAATTACCGGGGCGTGTAGTAATAATATTCCATTTAGATTTTGATTCGCCTATAAATCCTCCGTATAAGGTTGGAACTAATCCACAATAAATTAATGATGATTTACCGCTACCTGATGCTCCTATTACAGCAACAAATTTCTCCTCTGACAATTTCTTTAAAATTTCCTCACTTTGACCTTCGCGACCAAAAAACAAATGGCTTTCTTCAATCTTAAAAGGTCTTAGCCCTGGAAAAGGATTAAATATACTATTGGTATTATTTGAATTGTTTTCAGGTACCATTTTTATTTATTTTTTCAATGAAAGAATTTAATCTCTTTGAAATATCTTTTTCGGCATAACTAATCAAATCCAAATCTTTTATTTGTAAGTTTATTACCGGAGATTTACCTGTATTTATTAGAATTGATTTTGCTAAAAAACTCTTTTTCCTGCCAAATCCAGGTGATTTTAATATATCGCTAAGCTTACTGTTTAACCACTGTAGGTTCTCAACTGAATAATCAATTAGTAAAGCATCACAATTTATGAGGTTATAATAATGCTCTTGAATTAAATCTATTTTATTAGCTTTTTGTGTTGCTTCTAAAACTATCAATTTTTGTTTTACCAGTTCCTGCTTAATATCACTAAAGGTTTTATTATTTACCTCGTTTGATATTACATAAACCGATTTGTTTACTCCCTCTGATTTTATTTTGGTTTGAGCTTTAATATCTAGAATTTCTTCCGCTTTATTTCTAATAATTGTCTTAAAAACCTCAATTGGAGTTTGAATTATTTCTGTATTTTCAAGTAACTCAATATTTCTTTTAAAACTCTCGATATATAATTTTTGCTTTTCAGATTTTGGTTTTATATCAGTTGGAATCCATACCAGACGCTTGATTACTTTATTTTCAGCTTTTAATTCTGCTACCACTTCATGAAATAAATCATTTTGCAGTTCGACACTTGAAATATCAATATTATTTAATAACGGAGCATAATACTTACCTATAAGATGGATAGACAAGAATGATTGTTTCAAATTATCATGCACAAATTCACTAAAAGGATTCATGTCTTTAGGAAAATTTCCCGTTGGTAATACTTCAAATCCCAGATGTTCTAATTCCCTGATAATTGTTTCCCTGTTATAATTTTGGTCGGCACTTGATTCAGCAACAAATATTTTACCTCTTGATGTTTTAGCTTCTTTTTCTACAACCGCAATTTCTTTCTTTATTTCAAATGCAATGTCAAGAAATTTAAGCCAAATTTCATTTTTCAATTCATCAATATGTCCCGATAAATCAATTGTTTTATTTGTAGATTCATCGAATAAGTTAATAATTGTACAATCTTTAGGTGGCTCCTCTTTTATTTCAGGATGACAATTTACCTGAATAACTTTTTTGTTATTTAATTGATCTGGACTTAAAAGATTACCTGGATCATAATTATTATTTAATAATAGTTGAATTATAACTTTAGCACTTTCTGTAATTCCTTTTTTGCCGGTTATAGATTCGTTAGAAATAAAATTCGATACACTGATTTTTTGTTTTGTTATTTGATGTAAACCAGTTTCCAGGATTGTTTGAAATCCATTAAGCCAATTAACTTCATTTTCGTTTAAATTTTCTTTTTTAAACGGAACATAAATCAGGATATCAGAATCTTCAGTCGACATATTTATTCGATTTTAACGCCAATTATAATAATATCATCTACTTGTTCTTCTTTACCTCTCCATTCTTCGAGAATATCTTCAAGCATTTTTTCTTGTTCTTCGATAGGATTTTTATGAATTTTCAGTAATAATTCTCTAAATCTTTTTACCATAAATTTACGGCCATCATGCCCTCCAAACTGATCGGGATAACCATCGGAAAATGTATATAATACATCTCCCTTTTGAAGGTCCATTTCATGATTCGTAAATTTAGGCAGCTCATCGTCAAAATTACCTCCTATTGCCATTTTATTCCCTTTAATCTGAATCATTTCATTATTTCTTACCAAACATAATGGATTATTCGCACCGGCAAACTGTAGTTTCATATTTTTATAATCGATAATACATAAAGCTAAATCCATTCCGTCTTTCACGCCACTCATATTTTCGTTTTCATTTCCTTTTTCTCTAAGAGTTTCTACAACACCTTCGTTTAAATAATTGAGAATTGCACTGGCTTTACGTGCTTTTTTAACATCAACAGCATAATTTAACTGGTTATTACCAACTATCGACATAAAAGCACCGGGAACACCATGTCCGGTACAGTCAACTGCTGCATAAATTGCAAGATCGTTTTTCTTTGTCATCCAATAAAAATCGCCACTTACAATATCTTTTGGTTTATACAAAACAAATGAATTTGGCAATAATTGTTTTACAAAATTATCGGGAGGTAAAATAGCATTCTGAATACGTTTAGCGTATCGAATACTATCTGTAATATGCTTATTTTTAATTTCTATTTCCTCTTTTTGACGAACCACTTCAGCGGTACGATCTTTTACCTTTTGTTCCAGTTCATTGTAATAACTCTCCAATTCCTCAATCATTGAATTGAATTTTTGCGAAAGAGTTGTAATTTCATTATTACCTATAATATCTGCTCGCTCATCTAGATGTCCATTGGTAACACGATTGACTTTTTCAACAAGCCTTTTAATTGGACTTGTTATAACCTTTGTTTTTCGATATAAAAGAACTATTACTATTATCATCGTTAATCCAAATACCAAAACGAACTTTATTAGTTCATTTCTTAATAAAATATCTTGTTGTGTTCTATCGGTAATAATTCTAATTACTGCTCCTTTATATAAATCAGTATTTGCTCTGTGAATATAT
>DAOWML010000081.1 GCA_030643125.1 Bacteroidales bacterium | reverse complement strand
TATATTCAGAAAAGTTTATTGTTAAATACCGAATACATTGTTTTTGGGAAACCCGGATATTTCAGTGGAAAATATAATATTATCCATCCTGAAATAGAGAATGCTTTAAAAACTCAAAATGTTATTAGTGCTAAATTACAGGCTTTTTACAATACTACTGAAAAGCTTAAAAATAGCTTTTTGCATTCAAAAGCAGTTTCTAAGTTGATAAATAATCTTTTAATCATATTAAAAGATAAAATTAAAGAGACATTACCGGATTATTTATTAAAAAAATACAATTTAATTTCACTTGAGGATGCCTTGTTTAATATTCATTTTCCACAAAATGCTGATTTATTGAAAAAGGCAACATACAGATTGAAATTCGAAGAGCTTTTTTACATTCAGTTAAATATTTTACAAAAAAGGAGCTATCGTATTCACAAATCAAAAGGATTTGTTTTTTCAAAAGTTGGAGATTTTCTAAATCGCTTTTACGAAAACAATCTTTCTTTTGAATTAACTGATGCTCAAAAGCGCGTATTGAAAGAAATACGAAAAGATATTGGTTCCGGAAAGCAAATGAATCGTTTGCTTCAGGGTGATGTTGGAAGTGGTAAAACTTTAGTTGCAGTGATGAGCATGTTAATTGCATTGGACAATGGATATCAGGCTTGTATTATGGCTCCTACTGAAGTTCTTGCTAACCAGCATTTCGATACTTTAACAGAGTTTCTGGATGGATTGCCTGTTAGTATTGACTTATTAACCGGATCTACTAAAACAGCAGCACGAAAAGAAATACATGAGAATTTGCTAAATGGAGAATTGCAAATATTAATTGGAACACATGCTTTAATTGAAGATACTGTAAAATTTAAAAATTTAGGATTAGTTGTAATTGATGAACAACATAGGTTTGGAGTTGCTCAGCGCGCTAAACTTTGGAAAAAGAATCATCAACCACCTCATATTCTGGTAATGACTGCTACTCCAATTCCGCGTACTCTAGCTATGACTATTTATGGCGATTTGGATGTTTCTGTTATTGATGAATTACCTCCGGGACGTAAGCCAATTCAAACCATTCATTTATATGATTCGCGAAGATTACGAATGTTTGGATTTCTGAAACAACAAATTGAGAAAGGAAGACAAATTTATATTGTATATCCATTGATTAAGGAATCAGAAAAAATGGATTATAAAGATTTGGAAGATGGCTATGAAAGTATATCTCGTGCATTTCCTCCACCCAAATATGCAGTTAGTGTTGTTCATGGAAAGATGAAACCTGTAGAAAAAGATGCAGCTATGAATCTTTTTGTGAAAGGTCAAACACATATTATGGTTGCCACAACAGTTATTGAAGTAGGAGTAGATGTTTCTAACGCATCTGTAATGATTGTTGAAAGTGCAGAGCGTTTTGGACTATCGCAATTACATCAATTACGTGGGAGAGTCGGGCGTGGTGCAGATCAGTCGTATTGTGTTTTAATGACATCGTATAAACTGTCAAATGAAGCACGGAAACGAATCGATATAATGACCAAAACCAATGATGGTTTTGAAATCTCCGAAGCCGATTTAAAACTTCGTGGTCCGGGCGATATGGAAGGGACTCAGCAAAGTGGAATTGCTTTTGATCTTAAAATTGCAAACCTGGCTCAGGACGGGCAATTAATTCAGTATGTTCGTGATATTGCTGAAAGTATTTTGGATAACGATCCTGATTTAAAAAATACAGATAATTATATTTTAGCAAAACAATTGAAAAAGATATCAAATAAAAAGATTGATTTTAGTGTAATAAGTTAACTAAAAAAAAGTTTAATATTTCAGGTTTCAAGTTTCAAATTGTAAATAGTACGTTAATATGAAACTTGAAATATGAAACTTGAAATTTCTAACAATGAAAAAAAAACATATAATAATAGTACTCTTTTTTTTCTTTGTAGTACCTGTAATATCTCAGAACAATTTTCCTTGTGAAATAGAAAATAATGCATTCATCTCTGGCGAAAAGTTAACTTATGTGATTACATATAATTGGTTTTTTGTTTGGACAGATGTAGGAGGTGTTGAATTTGAAGTAAGCGAGGATACCATGTTTAATAAGGATGTTTTGAATTTAAAAGGGACAGGAGTAACTTTTTCTTTTTACAATTGGTTTTTTCAGGTTCGCGATGTTTATCAATCGTGGGTTAATCCCGATAATTTACTGCCTTTATATTATCATCGCGATGTTAATGAAGATGGATATTTAATTGATATAAAATATATTTACGATTATGACAATATGGTAGCTTATTCTGAAGTGGAAAAAACACGAAAACCATATTACCAGGATACAGTAGCGATTTATCCTTGTACTTACGATCTGGTTTCTGTTATTTACCAGGCTCGAAATATAGATTTTTCGAAATACAAAAAAAACGAAAAGATTCCTTTTAAGATTCTTTTAGATAATGAGATTCATGAAGTTTTTATACGATATAAAGGCAAAGAAGTTAAAAAAGTACGTGGTGTAGGTAAATTTAACACCATAAAATTTACAGGATCATTAGTAGCAGGAGATGTTTTTAAAGGTGGTGAGGATTTATCTATTTGGGTTTCCGACGATGATAATAGAATCCCTGTTTGGATTGAAAGTCCTATTATTGTTGGCACAATTAAAGCACGACTTGTTGGATATGAAGGATTAAAACATCCACTTGAGTCTCTTATTAAGAAATACTAATAAAAGTCTGTAAAATTTACAGAGTTTTATTTCATTAATGAAAATATTACCAAAAATCATCATACCATTCAGTATCAGTAAGTTCAACTACACAAACAATATTCCAATGGAATTCATAATGATCTCTAGTATAATCACCTAAATTAGCATTGTCTGATGTAACTTTTATATCATAAACATTATCATCGGTTAAGTTAGCACTTATAGTAAATGTTTTACTTTCGCCGGGACCAATATTCGTTGAAATTCTATTCGAACCATAACCAACAGTACTAAAATAAACTCCAGTAATATAATTTGATGTGCTTGTGTTTTCAATCTTTAGTTTTGCTTCCTGGTCAAAGGCATCAGGTTTATCACAATTCGAAAATAGTAAGCTTAAACTAATGAAGAATGATAAAATAAATGTCTTTTTCATAATAAGTTTGGTTTTATTTTTTACAAATATAGTGGATAATAAGTATTATTAAATTATGGAAGCAATTAATTTTAGCTTGTATCTTAAAGAAAAAATTGAAATTTTATTTTATACCTTATTTAAAATTAAAATAAATAAGTGTAATCTTTGCAAAATATGACAAAAAGCAATTTAAAATTTTCAAATAGGATTATTTTTGTATCCGATTTCAAAATTTTGAATAATTCGAATGTCAAATTATAAATCAATCGAACATAAAGGGCGTGTTGATTCTATTGATGGTAATAAGATCAATGTTAGCTTTTTAGCCATGTCAGGTTGTGCTTCATGCCTTGCTAAAGGTGTTTGTTCTGCTGCCGATATGCAGGAGAAAAGTGTTGATGTGTTCGATTTTACAAATCAGTATAAGTTAGGTGAAGAAGTTAATGTAACTTTAAAACAATCACTTGGATTCAGAGCTTTGTTTTTAGGGTATGTTTTACCATTTATTTTGATTCTGCTTATTCTGATAATTCTTACTGCTATTACAAATAACGAGGCAATATCAGGAATTGGGGCTTTGTCTGTTCTTGTTCCTTATTATCTTATCTTGTATGTTTTAAGGAATAAGATTAGAAAGAAATTTACATTTACAATAAATAAGATATGAGTATTGAATATCAGGTAATGAGTAAATTTTTAATAAATAGTGCAAGTGTTTTTTATTTAAAACCTTGTGCCTTATACCTAAATACTAATATCTAAATATCTAATAATCTATTAAAAAAAATGAGTTCAATAATTTTGTTTACTATTATTTCTCTTAGTGCTATTGGGGCGATAGCTGCAATAATCTTGTATTTTGCAGCTCAGAAGTTTAAAGTATTTGAGGATCCGCGTATCGATCAGGTAGAAGAAAATTTACCTGCAGCAAATTGTGGAGGTTGTGGTTACCCGGGTTGCCGGGGATTTGCCGAAGCATTGGTAAAGTCTGATGATATTTCAGATTTGTATTGCCCGGTAGGTGGGAATGATACTATGTCTAAAGTTGCCGAAATTCTTGGTAAAGCTGTTGAAGCTAAAGATCCATTAGTTGCAGTTATTCGGTGTTCGGGCTCACCGGAACATCGTAAAAGAGAAAATTCTTATGATGGAGCATCAACATGTGTTATTGTTTCTGCCTTATACTCAGGCGAAACAGCTTGTCAGTATGGTTGCCATGGATTAGGCGATTGTGTTGATGTTTGTGATTTTGAAGCAATATACATGGACAAAGAGACAGACCTGCCAGTAGTAATTGATGATAATTGTACTGCGTGTGGAGCTTGTGTTAAAGCATGCCCTAACGATATTATCGAACTGAGAAAAAAGAATAAAAAAGATCGGAAGATATTTGTTTCATGTGTTAATATGGACAAAGGCGGAATAGCAAAAAAAGCTTGTGATGTTGCTTGTATTGGATGTAAAGCTTGTGTGAAAGTTTGTGCTTACGATGCAATTATCGTTGAAAATTTTCTTGCATACATTGATCCGGTCAAATGTAAACTTTGTAGAAAATGTGTGGAAGTTTGTCCTACAAACTCAATTCTTGAGATTAATTTCCCACCTCGAAAGGTGAAACCTGCCCAACCGGAAGGCGAGAAAGAAAACGATAATAATATAATAAATCAGGAGGGATAAAGTGTTAAAAACATTTCCAAAAGGCGGCGTTCATCCGGCAGAAGATAAATATTCTGCTAATAATGCCATTGAAACTTTGCCGCTTCCAAAAACAGTATCCATACCAATTGCTCAACATATTGGTGCTCCTTCTAAACCTGTCGTAAATAAAGGCGACAAGGTTAAAGTAGGAGATAAAATTGCCGAAAGTGCAGGCTTCGTTTCTGCAAACATTCACTCTTCAGTTTCCGGAATTGTTGTTAAAGTTGACAATGTTATGGATTCAACAGGTTATAAACGTCCATGTGTTGTTATTGATGTTGAGGGTGATGAATGGAATGAGAGTATTGACAGATCAACTGATTTGAAAAAAGAAATCAGTTTAACTGATAAAGAAATCATCAATAAAATAAACGAGTCAGGTATAGTTGGATTAGGTGGAGCAACATTTCCATCACATGTAAAACTTTCTGTTCCTGCAGGTAAAAGGATTGATGTATTAATTATTAATGGAGTTGAGTGCGAACCATATTTAACATCAGATCATCGATTAATGCTTGAGAAGGCTGAAGAAATGCTTGTTGGTATTCAAATTTTAATGAAAGCCTTAGGTGTAAACAGCGCATTAATTGGAATTGAAAATAATAAGCCCGATGCTATTTCTCATTTAGATACATTGGTTAAAGATTACCCGGGAATTAAAGTTCATGCATTGAAAGTTCAGTATCCACAGGGTGGCGAAAAACAATTAATCAAAGCTCTGATAAATCGCGAAGTTCCTTCAGGTGCTTTACCTCTTGATGTTGGAGCTGTAGTACATAATGTAGGCACTGCATTAGCAGTTTATGAAGCGGTTCAAAAAAACAAGCCTTTATTTGAAAGAGTTGTTACTTTAACCGGGAAATCTGTAACGAAACCATCCAATTTTATGGTTCGTATTGGTACTCCTGTAACCGATTTAGTTGAAGCAGCAGGCGGATTACCCGAAGATACGGGGAAAATTATTAATGGTGGTCCAATGATGGGTAAAGCTGTTAATTCTCTGGAAATTCCTGTGGTTAAAGGTACATCAGGAATATTAATTATGCCTGCCGACCTATCAAAAAGGAAAAAAGAAAGCGATTGCATACGTTGTGCAAAATGTGTTTCTGTTTGTCCTCAAGGCTTAGAACCTTATCTTTTAAATAAATTAGCTCTGTTAGAGAAAAATGATAAATTGGAAACCGGTGGTGTAATGGATTGTATTGAATGTGGTTCATGTAGTTATACATGCCCTGCAGGATTACCATTATTAGATTACATCAGATTAGGAAAATCCAGAGTAAGTCAAATTATAAGATCAAGAAAATAGTGATGAACAGGCCATGCCTGTAATAGCTTAGCTAAGCGTTCTCACGAGCGATTGCGAGTAAATAGGAGACACAAAAGGAGATGAAAAAACCGATTTGCCAAATTATTAACATATTACACAATATTTATTTCAGATGAGTATAATTACAATATCACCATCTCCTCATGTTTATGAGGATACAACAGTAAAACGGCTGATGTTCGATGTAGTTATTGCTATGTTGCCTGTATTGGCAATATCGATCTATTTCTTTGGAATGGGAGCAATAATTGTAACATTAACAGCTGTAGTTTCGTGCCTGGCTTTTGAATGGTTAATTCAAAAATACATGCTTAAACAAGAACCTTCAATTACCGATGGCTCTGCTTTAGTTACAGGAATTTTACTTGCATTTAATATGCCTACAAACCTGCCAATTGGGATTATTATTATTGGTAGTTTAGTTGCTATTGGAGTTGGTAAAATGTCTTTCGGCGGATTAGGAAATAATCCATTCAATCCAGCATTAGTTGGACGAGTATTTTTACTAATATCTTTCCCTGTACAGATGACAAGCTGGCCAGTACCAACAGGTTTTAGCAATAGTTATACCGATGCTGTTACAGGAGCAACTCCGCTTGGTGTTATGAAAGAAGGTATTGGAGCAGGAGAATCTGTTTCAGCAATAATGGATAAAATTCCTAGTCATATGGAAATGTTCTATGGACACATGGGAGGTTCAATGGGCGAGATTGCTGCAGTAGCATTATTATTAGGATTTGCTTATTTATTAATTCGAAAAGTTATTACATGGCATATCCCAATTTCAATTATTGCAACAATAGCAATTTTTACCGGAATATTATGGATGGTCAATCCTGAAGCAAATGCAGATCCTTTATTCCATTTATTAACCGGAGGTATACTGTTAGGTGCTATTTTTATGGCAACAGATTATGTTACATCTCCAATGTCGATAAAAGGAATGTGGGTTTATGGTATTGGAATAGGCGTAATTACTGTTCTAATTAGGGTGTTTGGAGCATATCCCGAAGGTGTTTCATTTGCAATTCTTATAATGAATGCATTTGTTCCATTAATTAATATGTATATTAAACCGAAACGATTTGGGGAGATTAAAAATGATTAATGATTAATGTTTAATGATTAACGTTTAATAATGGAAAGAGATTTAAAGATAAGAACTAAAAAGTTTGCACACGATTGTATTAAAATCGCATTGATGTTTCCTGAAAATAAATTAGGATATCATTTGCAAGGTCAGTTAATTCGTTGTTCAACATCTGTTGCGGCAAATTATCGTGCTGCCTGTATAGCTCAGTCAAAGAAGAGTTTTGTTGCAAAATTAAGTATTGTTATAGAGGAAGCTGATGAATCAAATTTTTGATTGGAATTTGCTAAAGATGAAAATATTTTAAGTGAAAATGAACTAATGAATGAATTAATAAACGAATCAAGAGAGTTGACATCTATTTTTATATCATCAAGAAAAACAGCACAGAAAAATGAAAACAATAAAATCAATAATCAATAGTCATTTAAAAATAAACATTATATAATATGGCTAGTAAGAAAGAATCTACATTCATAAGCATGGTGCTTACCTTGTTTATAATAACATTTATATCATCGGCAGCACTTGGATATTTGTACGAAGTAACCAAAGGGCCTATAGCGGAAAGTAAACTTGCAAAGCAAAATAATGCTATTATGCAAGTTGTTCCTGAATTTGATAATGAACCGGGAAAAGAAGTTTATAAAATGGATGTTGATGGAGGTACTTTGGAGTTTTTTCCGGCAAAGAAAAATGGTGAATTAGTTGGTACAGCTGTTAGAACATTTACAAATAATGGTTTTAGTGGTAATTTTAAAATCATGGTAGGATTTTCACCTGATGGTACAATACATAACATATCTGTACTAGAGCATAAAGAAACTCCTGGTTTAGGAGATAAAATGCAGAAAAGTAAATCGGACTGGAGTGTTCAGTTTAATGGTAAAAACCCTGCTGATTTTAAATGTCGCTCTAACCATACCGGCGCGCATCATTATTGGCATGCTGGTGGATAAATTCGGTCCCAAACGCACTTACTCAACCCTGTTGGCACTGGGCAGTCTCCCCTGCTTTATGTTTGCCACCGCTGATTCTTTTGAACGCCTGGCCCTGGCACGTTTCCTGTTAGGTTTTGTCGGTGCCGGTTTTGTGATTGG
>DAOWML010000193.1 GCA_030643125.1 Bacteroidales bacterium | reverse complement strand
GTTCTGAGGATAAAGATATGATTGTCATGCAACATCAATTTGACTATAAATTAAATGGTAAAAACAAGCGAATTACCTCATCGTTAGTAGTAATTGGTAAAGATCAGGTTCATACGGCGATGTCGATAACTGTTGGGGTTCCTGTTGCTATTGCGACAAAACTTTTCCTAACCGGAGTTATAAAACAAAAAGGCGTTATTGTGCCAACGATGAAAGATGTTTACGAACCGGTTCTTAAAGAATTAGAAGAATACGGAATTGTTTTTGTTGAGGAAGAAATCGATTTAGACTAAGGGTTTGTTACCAAATAATCTGTACATTTAAACTTGTTCTTTTAACTTTTAACAGCGTTGCTCAAAGCCCCAAATAACGCTGCTATTTGCGGTTTTCGCGCCTTGTTAAAAACCAAAACAACTTCGTTTATTCTGCATATTTTATTTCGCAACAAACCCTAAAAAGCCAAGTAAAAATCCTTTGTAAGGTTTTTATAAGCTTCAGAATATTCATGCCGCTTATTGAGCTCAATTATTATTTCTTGTTCAATAAGCGGTTTTTTAATTTTCATAAATTCAAGTAATAACCTTTTGGGTTCGCGATTTGGCTTTGGCAAAACCTTTGTTTGACGAATACAGTACAATCCTTTCTCAAAAGATTTTAATATAACCATATTCCCTTCCAGATAAGGCAATATGAGACTTAAGATTCCCTCTTTATCTAATAGTTTTTTTGCGCCATCAATGATATCTTCTAATTCAAGATTCGAATTATGTCGAGCGTTGGTTCTTTTTTCATCAGGAGCAAATAGCGAATTTTGAAAATATGGTGGATTTGAAACAATTAAATCATATTTATTATTTGTCGATTTTGAAAAATTCTGAAAAGATTCATTTATAATTTTAATTCTTTCTCTCCATAAGGAATTTTCTGTATTTTCTTTCGCTTGTATACATGCCACTTCGTCAATTTCAATAGCATCAATATTTGCTTTTGATCTTTGAGCCAGCATTAAAGCGATAAGTCCGGTTCCTGCTCCAATGTCCAAAATGTTTTTTGCATTTTCACAATTTGCCCATGCACCCAGCAATACCCCATCTGTACCAACTTTCATGGCACATTTATCCTGATGAATAGCAAATTGTTTGAACTTGAAATAATCGTTTGGCATAAATCAAAACTTTTCAAAAACTCCTAATCCAAATAAAGCAAAATCATATTTTATTGGATCATCCGGGTTAAATTTCCTTAATATTTCTGTCACTTCTTTAACAGCTTTCCAGTCGTTTTGGTTTCTTTTCAGCAAGCCTAATTTTCGGGCAACATTTCCGGTATGTACATCCAGAGGTAAAAATAAATCGGACATAGGTATTTTACTCCATAAGCCAAAATCAACTCCGTTATTATCTTTTCGAACCATCCAGCGTAAAAACATGTTTAACCTTTTTGCTGATGCGCCCTTTAAAACATTTGATACATGCTTTTGGGTTCTTTCGGGATGCTTAATTTCGAAAAAGACTTCTCTAAAATCAATTAAAGTTTTAAAAATGTCTTTCTCTTTTGAATAAATTTTCTGAAACAAACTACCTAATCCTTCATGATTTTTATAAATATTTTTAATCGATCGAATAAAAAACCTACAATCTTCACCATTAAAAGTACGATGTTTAAAATGATTAAACCGATCTAAATCTTTTTCAGAACTATTCATAATAAACTCGTAAGGATCATGATCCATCAGAACTATTAACTTTTGCATATTTTTAATTATGGTAGTTCTTTGTCCCCATGCAATAGTCGATGCAAAAAACGCGGAAATTTCTCTATCATTTTTATCAGAAAATAAATGTGGTATTTGAATAGGATCGGTTTCAATAAAATCCGGATGATTATATTTATCGACTTTCTCGTCTAAAAAATCTTTTATTTCGATTAATTCTTGCGCAACACTCATTTTCAAGAAATAAATAAACCGTCTTTCATGGTTAATTTTTTATCAGCCATATTCGCTAAATTTTCATCGTGTGTAACAATTACGATTGAAGGATTATATTTATCGCGAAGTGAAAAGAACAAATCATGAAGTTCTTTTTTATTTTCAGAATCAAGGTTTCCTGATGGTTCATCGGCAAATATAACCGATGGATCATTAATTAATGCTCTTGCTACCGCAACACGCTGCTGTTCACCACCAGATAATTCATTTGGTTTATGGTCAATTCGATGATCAAGTCTTAAAAATGTTAATATTTCTTTAGCTTTTTTCTCAGCTTTTTCTCTCGGCATTTTACCAATAAAAGCAGGAATACAAACATTTTCTAATGCAGTAAATTCCGGTAAAAGATGATGAAATTGAAATACAAAACCAATATTTTTATTTCGGAATGATGCTAATTGTTTGTCTTTATAATAACTAACTTCATTATTATCAAATAGAATTTGACCCGAATCAGGACGGCTTAGCGTTCCAAGTATTTGAAGAAATGTGGTTTTTCCTGCACCACTAGGGCCAACAATAGAAACAATTTCTCCTTTTTTTATTTCTAAATCAATTCCCTTTAAAACTTGTACATCACCATAAGATTTCTTAATATTTTTAGCTGCAATCATTGATTCAAATTTTTAAGTTAAACCCCTTGTATATAAACACTAAAAATGTAAGCAATATATATTGCCACAAAAACCAATCCTTTCCACCGGGTTATCATAGCTTTTCTTAAAGGCAAAAGAAATAAAAATAAAAGTAATGATATTCCCAACATCCAGAAAATATCAAATTTTAATACCATAGGATTGACATCTATAGATTTTACAATACTTGTTAGGCCAAGTATTGCTAGTATATTAAAAATATTTGATCCGATTATATTTCCAATAAAAATATCCAGTTCTTTTCGCATAGCAGCAGCTATTGATGTTGCCAATTCAGGCAAACTTGTCCCTAAGGCAATTACAGAAACCGAAATTATCCTGTCATCAACACCCATTTCTTTTGCAATATTTGATGCTCCTCTCACTAAAAATTTAGCACCATATATTAATCCAATTACAGCAGCAATAACTAATATAATTGAAACAAATAAACTATACTTTGGAAGTATTGATTCTTCAAGGGTTTTTAATTTCTCTTTTCTTGATTTGTGAATCGATCTAAAAAGAAATGCAAACAAAATAATAATGAAGATTATGCCTTCATAAAATTCCAATTTTGAATTAGTGATACAAAAAATAAAAAATAAAAAACTGATTAACATCATTACAGACCAATCAAAGCGAATTGATTTTTTCGCAACTTTAATTGGAAGGATAATGGCTGTTAAACCCAGCACCAGTGCAATATTAGCAATATTTGAACCTATTACATTCCCAATTGCTATATCAGGATGTCCCATAATTGCAGCATCTAAACTTACAACCAGTTCCGGTGCAGAAGTACCAAACGAAACCACAACAAGCCCTATTACTAATTTTGAAACTTTAAAATGTCCGGCAAGCGAAACGCTTCCCCTTACTAAGAAGTCGCCACCTAACATTAATAAAACAAAACCGAGAAATAGAAAAATGTAATCCATAAATTAGAAGTGCAATTCGTTATCCTTTTAGATCTTCTTTTACTTTTTTAATATCATCATCCAATTCCTTAAAATCCTTTTTAAGGTCATTTGTATGATCGTCTATTTCTCTTTTAATATCGTCAGTGGCTTTCTTAAACTCACGCATACCTTTTCCAAGCCCACGAGCTATTTCAGGAATTTTATTCGCACCAAACAAGAGTAAAACTATTAAAAGAATAATAAAAATTTCTTGTCCGCTTATAAAGAGAAAAACACCTAACATCATATCAATTTCTACAAATATACATTTTGTTTAACTCGCTTTATATATTATATCTTTAATTTTTCCTGTTACAATTTGATTTGTTTGTCATTTCTAAGATAGTGCAATAGGAGCTCGTTGAACCCGAAGAACTAACTACTCAAGCTTCTTAAATTGATAACAATCCTTCATTTAGATTTATTTTTTTTATTCTACTGCATCGTTTGGGTTTAAACAACAAAAAAAAACTTTGGATAAGGGATATACCTAATATCCGCAAGTGAATTTTTATCCGTTTACAGATTAAGTAATTAGCCGTGGCACGGTTAACTTATATAGATGATACCAAATTATAATTAACTTGCAGATTATCAACAAATCCGTGCTACGGCTTGCAGATTTAAGGATATAAAAAAGACTCCTGAAAATTCAGGAGCCTTAAGTTATATTTAGAAATTTTATTTTTTATTTTTCTTTTCGTCTTTTTTGTGAACTGTATCAAATACAACAGGTGTTGCAATAAACAATGATGAATATGTACCAACAGCCACACCAATTAATAATGCAAATACGAATCCACGAATTACTTCACCACCAAAAATAAAGATGGCTAGAAGAACCACGAATGTACTTAACGATGTACTAAATGTACGACTCAATGTACTATTCAATGCACTATTCATAATTGTTCGTTTATCACGTTTTGGATATAATGTTATATATTCCCTGATACGGTCGAATACAACCACCGTATCATTTATAGAATAACCTACAACCATTAGAATTGCTGCAATAAATGCCTGATCAATTTCTAACGAGAATGGCAATATGCCCCATGTTAATGAGAAAATACCAAGAATTATCAATACATCGTGCAGTAATGCAGTAATTGCACCTAAACCATATTGCCAGTTTCTAAATCTAATAAAGATATAAACGAACATTAAAATAAGAGCAAGCACAATTACAACCAGCGATTTGTAAAGAATATCATCAGCAATAGTTGCTCCCACTTTATGTGAGCTCATCTTATAATTCGTGTTGAAATCGTCGAAAGTAACATCGTCACCAAGAATTGGATTTAAACCTTCGAACAACTTCGTTTCTACATCCTTATCAACTTCAATGGCATCTTCGTCAATACGATACTTAGTTGTAATTTTAACCTGATTATCGTCACCAAAGATTTTCACTTCTGGTGCATGACC
>DAOWML010000222.1 GCA_030643125.1 Bacteroidales bacterium | reverse complement strand
TTTATTCCCTGCTTTAGAAAAATATTGGAAAGACTTTCGTTGTGTTCAGGTTATGTGGTCGTTTCATGATGATATTCGACGAAACCTTAAATCCATTATAGAATTATTAAAATCTGATGAGTTTGATTTGTCAGAATTTAACAGTTTGATTGGAAACATCTTTTTTGATGCGTATGCTATCAAATTTCGCGAAGAAAAAATTCTGTTTCCACGTATATTACAAACAATCACAACTGATGTTTTAGACAGAATGTTACATGAAAGCCTTTCGTTTAAATGGCCATTTATTGAACCCGATAAAATAAAAATTAATGTTGCTATGAGTTCCGAAAAGAATGAAACCGGGGAAATCGATTTAAAAACAGGGTTTTTATTACCTGAGCAAATTCGTTGGATGCTCAATCATTTACCTGTAGATATTACTTATGTTGATGAGTATAATAAAGTAAAGTATTTTTCATCACCTAAAAAACGTATATTTCCAAGAACAAATGCAATTATAGGTAGAGATGTAAAAAACTGCCATCCACCGGAAAGTGTTCATATTGTCGAACAGATTGTTAAAGCTTTTCGTGAGGGAAAAAAAGATAAAGCTGATTTTTGGATTAAAATGAAAGATGAGTTTATATTGATTCAGTATTTTGCTATTAGAGATGAGTCGGGTAGCTATAAAGGAGTTATTGAAGTTAGTCAGGAAGTTTCTGAAATAAAAGCTCTTGAGGGAGAAAGAAGGTTACTTGACTGGTAACTTATTTTAAGAACTAATTGTTTGAGTTTAAGTTCAAAATTATTAAATTAGGTGGTCAAAATTATATTACTATTTTGTATTTATTCAAATCTATATTAAGAATTAACCCAAAAATTAAAGGAGATATTTAAAATGAAAAAATTATTATCAATAGCATTTATTGCTATAATGATGTTAACTGCCCTTCATGTATCGGCACAAGGAAATGTAGAACAAGCAGCTACAGATGTTATAAATGCTTATAAAAATAAGGATGTGGCCTTATTGAAAAAATATGCTACAGGTATAATGGTGCATGTTATAAATGAAGGTTTTTTCGAGAGTGATGATGGTAAACCTTTGGTAGCAATTGCAGAAAAGTGGGATGGAACTATTAAGGAGATTCGTTATTCAAAAGGCGATATGATGGGAAAAACGATATTGCTTGCAAGTGTTTATTTTAGTGATAATGATAATGGAAATTTAAATACTGTTTTATTGAGTAGTTACGAAAATTCAGAATGGAAAGCATTTGTATATGGTATTAGTGATATTCCCAGATCTGAATTTGAAGAAGGATCTGAAGAGTTGTCAGGAGCAGGAAGTACCGAAGAAACAAAACCAACAAAAAGTGATCATTCCGAATTTTCAATTGAAATGGCGAATGGCGATACTTATGAAAAACCAACTACTGAAAAACTAAAAGAACTTTTAAAAAGTATAAATGATGATAACTTTTTCTTGATTCTAAATAGTAAAGATGGTTTTTTACAAACTACAACTTCAGAAAAAGGATATATAGTACAATACAGCGATGATAACGGAATGCTTGAAGCAGAAAACTATTTTACATTTGAAATGTTAATAGATATTTTCGTTGCATACATTAATAAGGATGATACCTGGAAAAGCAAAGCTAAATGGGGTGAAATGTAAGCTTGGTATAACTAATTACAACCAGGGCGCTGTTTAATATCAGCGCTTTTTTATTTAAAAGTTGTAATATAGAAACCAGTCTTTTATATTTGTATCATATGACAACTAATCACATAAAAAACTTTTGGGACGAAGAATGGAAAGATCTTGTATTTGATAACTTAACAGAAAGGCACAAATATAAAATCTCTAATTATGGTAGAATTATTAGTTATTATTACAATGAAAATGGAGTTTCATTAAAGTTAGGAGTATCAGGATTATACAAATCTTTTTCTATTAGAGATAAGTATGGTAATAAAATACGAAGATATATACACAGATTAGTTGCAGAATATTTTTTAGATAAACCAAAAGAAAATCAAGAATTGGTTATACATTTAGATAATAGTAAACATAATAATTATTATAAAAACCTTAGATGGGCTAGTGAAAAAGAAAAACATGCTTATCAGGATAAAAGTATGCCCGGCTGGAATAATGCAGGTAAGAACGGTTTTCGTGCTTATTCGAAATTAACAGAAACACAAGTAAAACTTATTAAGCGTAAAATTAACGATCCCAACAGAAAAACTCGCATGAAAATAATAGCCAAAAGATATGGTATATCCGAAATGCAACTATACCGAATAAAATCCGGCGAAAACTGGGGAAGCGTAACTCCTGATTAATAAATAATTGGATTATACTTTAAATTTTTATAACTTGTTTCTTCATTTGAATTATAAACCCAAATACTCATTTTAAAATTAAACCCAATGAAGAAACTTTTTTTTATGACTGTTTTATTGGCATTAACAGGTATTTATACAGTTAGTGCACAAGGATTTCAACCTCCGGCTGAGGGGGAAACTGTAATATATTTTGTTCGTGTAACAAAGTATGGAAAACCAACTTCTTTCGAATTTTTTCATCAGGATAAATACATTGGTGTTTTTAAAGGCAGTCAATATATGCGTTATGAATGTGACCCTGGGGAACAGTTATTTTGGGCTTCGTCTGAAAATAAAGAATTTATTACCGCCGAATTAGAAGCAGGAAAAACCTATATTGTAATGGTTGATGTAATTATGGGTGTTATGAAAGCTCACGTTGGATTAACTCCAATAGGTGCAAACGATTCTGAGCAATTTGAAAGAGCAAAATCTCTTATAAATAAAAAGGCTCCTACTATAACGCCTGAAGATAAGATTGCAAAAATGAATAAGAAACTGGCGAAGTTTATTACAGCGAAACTGGAAATGTATGAATCTACCTGGAAGAATGAGAAAAATTTTAAACATCTTTCGGCCGATATGGCAATTCCTGATGACCAGTTGTAATTTTTAATTAAAAAAAATAAATCCCCTCCCGATAATTATCAAGAGGGGATTTATTATAAAATATATTTATCGATAATCTTATTTTTTAATACACCTCACATAATAATAATCTCTCTTTTTAGCTCTTTCGTTCAATTCAACCTTGCCTTTTGAGTCTATGTAATAATAACCGGCTTTATCACCATCGTTAAATAAATATTTTGCTGTATAAAAATCTGATTTACTATTTTCATCGTAAATCATTTCGCCTCCAAGTAAAAGATCAAACCCTGTACCACCAAACGGATGCAGGATTTTAAGGTTGTTGGCAGCTTTATTGATTAAAAGATATTTCCATTCTGCTGAAGTTGGGATACGCCACCCATCAGGGCATCCGGAATTTATAACTTCAAGCTTATACATGTGTCCAAATAGTTCGCAGTCGGTTTTAATATTATCTCTGCAAGCACTATTTTCTCCTAAATTAAAACTAAGATTTTCCGACATCCATACCTTATTTTCAATCTCAACATAGCCATATTCTTTCTGATCTCTTTTATCAATAAAAGTTCCATTTTTGATCTGATCCCTTTTATTGATATAATCTTCATTATCCAAAACACAACGCACTTTTGCTTTTTCGTTAGTTTGTTTCTCAACCCAACCGGCAAAACCCTTTTTATTACCCGGAAAAGCAATTAGTTTTTTGCTGTCTTCTTTATCCTTTTCATTTATCCAGTAGGTATTATAAGTGTAATAATGTGGGTTCATCCAATAATCATTGCTGCTAAGGTTAAAGCTCCAAACTCCTGATTCACTCAGTCGTTCGCTAAGAACTTCCTTTTGATTCTCGAGCTTAACAGATGGTTTGAATTCTTTAAAAAGCTTTTCCCATTCTTCCTTTTCAGGCAATCGCCAACCTGCAGGACAACGATCCGAAGTTTCTTTATAAAAATAACTGCCTGTTATATCACGCTTTAACCAAATAGCATCACCCAGATATTGCCATTCCATTTTCTCGCCTGTAAACGGATGATTTGTAATACCTTCCACCGGGTTTAGATTAATCTCTTTTTCGGTAATAGCTTCAATATTTGCAAGATAAATGGAACTTTGCACACAACGTACATTCAATTCTTCAGTTTTATTGCGTAGCTCCTTACTGATTTTATTTTCTTCAAGTCGTATTACACGTGCAAAGTACTTATCAGAGTAGCCGGTGTATAACATCTTGTTTTCGGAACTGGTCCAAAATGCTAATGCCTTTTGATTAGGGTATAGCGCTACACTATAATTGCATTCTTCAACAAAAAAGCCTGTATTGGATAGGTCAGTTAAATTAATTTCACGTAAACCATGTTCTTTTACTTTCTCTGGTTTCACGCCAAATTCAACTTCAAGAGCCATCCAGTCTTCATCAGTAGGTAGTTCCCAATTATCAGGGCATGCTTTTCTGGCATCTGAATTATTGAAATATCCGCCACAATCTCCATCAGTTTTGGCAGATTTTAGGTTTTGAGTCATCCATTTGGTTTTACCATATCGAACCCAATTGTAAGTGTAGCCAGTTTTATCTGTAATGTTTCCTTCTTTCTTCTGATCAACAGTATAATATTCCGCAAAAACCTTAAAATACATTTTGCTTTTAACAT
>DAOWML010000248.1 GCA_030643125.1 Bacteroidales bacterium | reverse complement strand
TAAAATTGGGTAAAAGCTTAGGCTTGTCAGAAGATTTTGTAAAAAATTTACTCCAGCTTGTACACAAAGAATCTATTCAACGACAAACCGAAGTAATGAATAAGTTTACTTCTTCAGAAAAGAAGAACAAATAAATTTTTACTATAGTTCATCCGAAAAATGAGTATTATATAAATAACTAACTCCGTCCTTTAGGACGGAGAAAAAATAAGAATAATAACCGGGCTTTAGCCCAAAACTTATAAACTTATGCCTTATGTAAGAATTTGGATACACTGTGTTTGGGGTACTAAAAAGCGAATTTCTTTTCTTTCTGTTGACAACAAGTGGGATATTCTTACACACATTAAAGAAAACGCAAAGATAAAAGATATATACATTGATTTCATTAATGGAGACAAAGAACATATTCATTGTATAATTTCGCTTAAAGCGGATGAGACACTTTCTAAGACTATCCAACTTATTAAGGGAGAATCTTCTTTTTGGATAAATAAAAATGGTTTGTCAAAAGGTAAATTTGAATGGGCTGATGAATATTTTGCTGTTTCAGTAAGTGAGTCTCAGTTACCAAAAGTTCGGGAATATATAAAAAACCAAGAAGAACATCATAGAAGGAAAACTTGGGAAGAAGAATGTGAGGAATTTATGCAAAAGTATAATTTCGAAAAGATTAAGGGCTAAAGCCCGAAATTTCTGACATCCTTATCCCCGGCATAAATGCCGGGGTTAGTTAATTATCTGTGCATATTGTGGATAAACCTTTATTATTTTACTTCCTTAAGAGTATAATCAAATCCTTCCATGATCGGATTCGATAATATTTTATTACAAGCTTCATTAATTCGTTCCATAGCAACTTCTTTGCTTGCAGCTTCAATTCCCAAAGTAATGTGTTTACCTATTCGAACATTCGAAACTTCGGTAAAACCAATATTTTTCATACTATGACTTACAGCTTTTCCCTGAGGGTCTAATAAAGCTTTTAGAGGCATTACGTTAATTTCTGCAATAAATTTCATAAGTATATTATTAATCAATGTTAAAAATCCAGTTGTTAATAGCTGATAATAAAATGTATATTATAATGATAATCGGAATAGCTATCGTATGCAATGATATTAATAAAATTACAGATAACACAATAAAAATATATCGAATTTTATTTCCCTGAAAACCTAAATTTTTAAATTTTAACGAAAACATTGGGAATTCTGTAACAAGCAATAAAGAAAATAAAATTACTAAAACTGACAATACATATTTGTTTTTCAAAACTGCAAGTAAAAAATCATTTGTGGTAATTACACTAACTAAATAGAGGGAGACAAAAAATATTGCATTTGCGGGAACGGCGAGTCCAATAAAACTTTCCGTTTGCCTTTCGTCTACATTGAATTTTGCTAATCTTACACCCGAAAGAATTGCAATAAAAAACGGAATTAATAAAAACAGAATTTCAGTTATTGTTAGATTTTCAATTGGAGGTAAGTGAACCGTTTTGAATAATGAAATCTTCATCAGATGGAAAACAATAACTGAAGGAGCAATGCCAAAGCTTACTATATCAGCTAATGAATCTAATTCTTTTCCAACAATTGAATATGCTTTTAATAATCGAGCAGACATCCCATCCATAAAATCAAAAAAAGCTGCTAAGAATATCATATAAACTGCTAAAAGCATATAACCTTCAAAGGCCAGAGCAATTGATATGCATCCTGACAATAAATTTAATGAGGTTATAGTATTGGGAATGTGTTTTTTTAAACTGACAAGCATAGATAATTTAGCTTAGTGAATAACAATATTTTTCACAAAAATAAGTTAAAAAATATAGTTTGATAAATATTTTATTAATTACTAAGTTTATCGGATAAAAAATATCAAGGCTTTCATTTAAATTAACGTTGTAAACAGTGTAGGGCTTAAGCCCAATAATTATGGCATTTCCATAACCCCGGCCTTAAGGCCGGGGTTAGTAAAAAACAAACACAAAGGACTTTAGTCCTAAAACACTGCATTCTTCAACATTAATTTAAACTTAAGCTGATATTTACAGAATTTATATATTAATCTTGATGAAGCGAAAGATTTTAATACCAGTTTTACTTTGTATAGCTAATATTACTTATAGCCAAACAGCTAAGTATAGTAATGAATTTCTATCTATTGGTGTTGGAGCAAGAGCTTTAGGTATGTCAAATGCTACTGTAGCTAACGTTAATGATGTAACTTCAGGGTATTGGAACCCTGCAGGATTAACTATGTTACAAAATGATTTTGATGCCGGTTTAATGCATACTGAGTATTTTGCCGGAATTGCCAAGTATGATTACCTCGCAGGTGCAATGGCTTTGGATACCAATAGCTATTTGGGAGTAACAGTAATCCGATTTGGTGTTGATGATATACCCAATACCACAGATTTAATTGATAGTGATGGAAATATTGATTATGACAGAATTTCACGGTTTTCAGCAGCCGATTATGCTTTGTTATTAAGCTATGCCCGAAAAACTAAAATCCCGGATTTATCTTACGGGGCTAATGTTAAAATAATTTATCGAAGTATAGGAAAATTTGCTCATTCTTGGGGTTTCGGACTTGATCTGGGTTTGCAGTACAAATTGGATGACTGGAGGTTTGGTGCAATGGCTCGTGATATAACTTCAACGTTTAATGCATGGAGCTTTAACGAAGAAGAATTAATTATTGAAGTTCAGGATTCGGTATTTAATTTTGCTCCGGATAATTCGTTAGAAATAACATTACCAAGATTATTGCTTGGAGTTTCGAGAGAATTTCCAATTTATAACAAGTTTAAAGGATTAGTAGAGATGGATTTGGACTTTACCTTTGATGGTCAGCGTCATGTGCTAATTGAAGGCGATCCCATTAGTATTGATCCTTGCCTTGGAATAGAAATTAATTATAACCAGTTGGCTTTTATCCGGTTTGGAGTTGGAAACTTTCAACGTATAGAAGAATTTGAAAATAAAGAATCAATGACTTTACAGCCAAATTTTGGAATTGGAATTCAGTTTAAAGGTGTAAGTATAGATTATGCTTTAACAGATATTGGAGATCAATCCTTGGCACTATATTCTAATGTATTTACTTTACGATATTCATTTGATAAAAAGAAAAAATAAAGTTAAAACATCCGAAGTTTTTAAAATTTTAGATGTTTAAATACCTTATCTTTTATTAGCCAAAAAAATATCACTATTTTTGTTTAAAGCTAAATAATCAACTATGATAATTGCCGTAGATTTTGATGGTACGATTGTAGATCATGAGTATCCTGATATTGGTAAACCTAAATTATTTGTGTTTGAAACTTTAAAAGCTTTGCAAGAGCAAGGTCATCAGTTAATTTTATGGACATATAGAGCTGGAAAGGAGTTGGATGAGGCTGTAGAATACTGTAAAAATAATGGGATTGAATTTTATGCTATAAATAAAAATTATCCCGAAGAGACTTACGATGATTCTATAAGCAGGAAAATTTTGGCCGATATTTATATTGATGATAAAAATGTTGGAGGCTTTCCGGGATGGAGTGAAATCTGGCAAATGTTAAACCCTGAACTTTTCAATGACAATGTAAAAAAGCAAATGAAAAAAATTCAGGTTTCGAAAAAAACATTCTGGCAAAAATTAAAACAGGTTTTAGGATCATAAAATAAAGTAACAATTTCTTTGGGCCTTTGTGGCAAAAAATATATTAATATGAAAATAACAAAATCAGCAATTTGCAATTTCTTTCTTTTTTCACTTTTTTTATTACAAATATCTTGCTCACATCAAAAAAATACTGATGTAAAACAAGATACTAATGTAGAATCAGAAAACGTAACAAAACGAGTTTCGGTAATTGAAATTGATTTTCCTAAGTCGGGCGAGATGTTTACTATTGGAGATAATATAGAAGTAAAAATAGGATTGAAAGAATCTGATGTGAAAATAGATTCTTTAATTGTGGAATCAAAAGGAGCTAAAACAGTTATTAATATAAATGATTTAAGTTATAATTGGGAAACAAATGCTTTAAAAACAGGCTCCAATCAATTAAAGGTATTTGCTTATTCGGGTGGTCATAAAATCGATAGTTATTACTTGAAATTACGGTTTAAATCAGATATT
>DAOWML010000238.1 GCA_030643125.1 Bacteroidales bacterium | reverse complement strand
CGTATGAAGCAATTGTTTTAGCAGATTCAATTCTCAAATCTTTAAAAACACTCCCTTGTACAATTGGAAAAAATGTTTGCTTATGTCCGTATAATGGTTCAGTTTCATCAAATCTTTCTAATCCACGTTTTAACCAACGATGAGTTAATTCCATTGATTTTTTTGCATAATCGTAATCACACGGGTAAGGGGTGCATTCATCAAACGCCATAATAATATCAGCACCAATTATTCTTTGAATATCAACAATATTTTCAGGAGTAAATATATGTTTTGATCCATCTATATGAGATCTAAAATGCGCTCCATCTTCTTTTAATTTTCTGTTTGCTGCTAATGAAAAAACCTGATAACCTCCACTGTCAGTTAGGATTGGCCGATCCCAACTAATAAATCTATGTAAACCTCCGGCCATTTGCATTGTTTCCATACCGGGTCGTAAATACAAATGGTAAGTGTTTCCTAAAATTATCTGTGCTTTTACATCTTCGATTAGATCTTTCTGATTAACCCCTTTCACACTCCCTGCCGTTCCTACAGGCATAAAAATAGGAGTTTGGATTTTTCCATGATCAGTTGTTATCTCCCCTGCTCTCGCCTTTGTTTTTGGTTCTTTTGCAAATATCTCAAACTTCATATAGATCGAATTTCGTGGCAAAGATAAAGAATGTGAATAAATATTTCATTTCTTCGTATCACAATTCTTGTATAACAGAAAAATGTTTAATAAAATTGCCATTTACGATTATTAACTCAAAAAAATACAGTGGAGTATCTTAAGTTTGTTTTAGAAAATCCGATCTACATAATTCTTATAGCATTTGGACTTAGCCTTTTAATACAATTATATTTTTATTTGTTTTATTATTCCAGAGTACTTTTCTACAGAAAGAAACAAGCCGGAAATCACGAAAAAGAGGCTGTGTCTGTTATTATTTGTGCCAGAAATGAAGAAAAAAATCTTGAAAAGCACCTTCCTTCAATTTTAACCCAGGATTACCCAAATTATGAAGTAATTGTTGTTAACGATTGCTCCGAAGATGAATCAGAATTTGTTTTAGAACGTTTACAAAAAAAATATAAACATCTAAAAACAACCACCATTAAGCAAGATGAAAAGTTTTATCACAGCAAAAAACTTGCATTAACTATTGGTATTAAAGCTGCAAAAAATGATTTATTGCTATTAACAGATGCAGACTGCATTGCAGATAGTAATAAATGGATAGAGAAAATGCAGGAAAATTTTACAGATAAAACCGAGATTGTATTAGGTTATGGTGGATACAAAAGAGAAAAAAAACTTATTAATAACTTTATTCGCTTCGACACCTTATTTATTGCCATTCAATATTTGACTTTTGCTTTAGCCAGAAAAACATATATGGGTGTTGGAAGAAACCTTGCATATCGTAAATCCTTGTTTTTTAAAAATAAAGGATTTGCCAGTCACAATCATATTGAGTCCGGTGATGATGATCTTTTTATTAATCAAGTTTCAAATAAGAAAAATACCAAAATAGAAATTTCTAAAGAATCTATTACACGTTCAGATGCGGAATCAACTTTTTCAGCATGGTTTAAACAAAAAAAGAGACACACATCTACCGGAAAACTATACCGGTTTGGAACAAAATGGCGTTTGTTTTGTGAGAATACCAGTAGGGTTTTCTATTACGTATTATTTGCATTATCACTAATCTGGTTTAATGAATTTTATTTATATATAATTGGAGCTTTCGCATTCAGAATGATGTTACAGTTGACTATATATAAAGTTGCCATGAGGCGTTTGAATGAAAAATATTTATTATTACCTTCGCTTCTTTACGATTTTCTTATGCCATATTTAAGTTTTTCGTTTATTTTAGTAAATTATTTCACAACAAAAAGTAATAAATGGAAGTAAGTCCTAATTTATCAGAAAAGGCCAGATACGACTATAAACTTGTTAAACTTGCGATTGCAGGTGATGAAAAAGCTTACGCCGAACTTTTAGGTAGATATAAAGATGCCATTTATTATATGCTCCTTAAAATGGTCAATAATAAAAGCGATGCAGAAGATTTAACCATTGAGGCTTTTGGTAAAGCTTTTAAAAATATTGAGCAATATACTCCAAATTATGCTTTTAGCACCTGGCTTTTTAAAATAGCCACAAATAATTGTATTGATTTTATTAGAAAGAAAAAAGCAAATCTTATTTCATTAGATCAAACATCAGAAGATCAGGACAGTATTGGCACACCGCTGCAAGCTGACACTCCCGATCCGGAAGAAGATATGATAAAAAGTCAACGTATGGCTTTAACTCGTAGCATTGTTGAAAAATTAAAACCACGATATAAAACTTTAGTTGAGTTAAGGTATTTTAAGGAATATTCTTACGAAGAAATTGCAAACGAACTTAACCTACCTATTGGGACTGTTAAAGCTCAGCTTTTCAGAGCCCGCGAGCTACTTTTCAACATACTGAAAAATAACAATCCAAACATAAAATAAAGCCTGCTTATATGTATATAATACAAAAATACTTTCCCGATTTAACGGAAGAGCAAAACAGGCAATTTATCTTATTACAAAGTTTATATGAAGAATGGAATAATAAAATAAATGTTATATCACGAAAAGATATTGATCAACTTTACGAACGACACGTTTTACATTCATTAGCTATTGCAAAAATTATCCGGTTTAAAAATAAAACAAGTATTTTAGATGTAGGTACAGGTGGAGGTTTTCCTGGAATACCTTTAGCAATTTTATTTCCCGAATGTAGTTTTCATTTAGTTGACTCCATTGAGAAAAAAATAAATGTTGTACAGAAAATTTCCCTCGCTTTAAATCTTAGAAATATAACATCAGAAAAAATACGAGCTGAGAAAATAAAAAACCAATACGATTTTATTGTAAGTAGAGCAGTAACAGCTTTTCCTGCATTTTATAACTGGGTAAAAACAAAAATAAAACACGAATCGAAAAATGAATTAAAAAACGGTATTTTATATTTAAAAGGTGGCGATCTAAACGAGGAATTAAAGGATTTCAAATCTAAAATAAAAACATTCGAAATCTCTAAATTCTATTCAGAATCTTTTTTCGAAACAAAAAAAATAATCTATCTGCCAATTTAATTTGATATTTATTTTTAAAATCTTTTTGCAGGAAAGAAAAAAACATTACTTTTGCAGTTCTAAAATAAAAAATAAACCATTGTAAAAATATTTTGAGATGAAAAGAACATTTCAACCTTCGAACACAAAGAGAAAAAACAAACACGGATTCAGAGAAAGAATGGCATCTGTGAACGGAAGAAAAGTCCTTGCTCAACGCAGAGCTAAGGGTAAAAGCAAATTAACTGTTTCTGACGAATATAATTCAAAGAAATAATTTAATAACTCTTTATATATTTAAAAGTAAGGGATAAACAATTTTGTTTCTTACTTTTTTTATTTTACCTCTTATCCAACTCTATGCTTCTTTTCATGGATCAATTTAAATATTGGGGGGAGTAACATTATTATTTTATATTAGCCAAATCATAAGAATAAATTATTACGCCGAGTTGCGCTAAGACTATCTTTGCGTAACAATATATCTGACATCTCAAGGATTTAAAAATAATTCTTAGGATATTTTTCAGTTTTATATAATCTGTGAATCTGTGGCTTTTTTGTAAAGTTTAAATTATGAATATTGCTACTGATTTGTTACAAATTCTTTTATTTTTACATCATAAAATTTTAAGATTTTGATACAAGAAATATTTTCATTAGGACAATTAACTGATTTACAAAAAAAAATCACCAATAAAATAATTCAGCAGGAAAGATTAACCACTGAAGAAGGAATTGAGTTATTCAACTTCGATATTGGAATCCTTGGGATTATAGCATCCTATCTTAACAAAAAGAAAAATCAGGATAAAGTATTTTTCAATAAAAATTTTCATATCGAACCAACTAATATATGTGTTTACGATTGTGTGTTTTGTTCTTATCATAGAAAGATTAACCAGGAAGGCAGTTGGGAATATTCTATGAACGATATATTGAAAAAGGCTGAATCATATAAAAATTCTGATGTTACAGAAGTTCATATCGTTGGAGGTGTTCATCCAAACAGGGATTTACATTATTATGGCAAAATGATTCAGGAAATAAAAGTAATCTTACCAAACATTCACGTGAAAGCTTTTACAGCCGTTGAATTAGATTTCATGATAAAAAAGGCTCACATGAATCTTGAAGAAGGACTTCTTAAACTAAAAGAATATGGTTTAGATAGTATTCCGGGTGGAGGTGCTGAGATTTTTGAACCG